>JAVBJR010001228.1:0-6635 GCA_031546965.1 Dysgonomonas sp. | reverse complement strand
TGGGACAAAGTTGTGTAATTTGCTTCGTGCAGGGAGTCTTCTTGGCGGCAAGCAATGGATTTTCCAGCACGACAATGCCAGAATCCATGCTTCAAGATTTACAAAAGACTGGCTGAAAATGCAAAATGTTCGTGTTTTACCTTGGCCTAGCAAAAGTCCTGATCTCAACCCAATTGAAAACTTGTGGGGAATACTGGCTCGCAGTGTTTACAAGAATGGTCTTGAATTTTCCAAGGTGGACGATCTTAAAGCAGCAATATTGACTGTGTGGGATCGAATTGACAATAACATGCTAAAAAAGCTTGTCAATTCCATGCCAGAGAGAGTTTTCCAAGTTATATCCAAGCAAGGCAGTATGACCAAATATTAGATTGATATTATGTAAATTTTGAGTTCAACTGTAAATAATATAAATAAAAAATTGAAGTGAGGCTAAACTTATGCACCGAGACTTTTTGACTCTTATTACATTAACAACCTTTTCAAATATGTTGGAAAAATTTCACTGCTTCTGCACATTTACAAGAGGCAAACAAACAATTGTGCACATTTTTGTAATGTTTTATAAAAAATCAGGGCTGATACTTAGAAATTTGTGTGCGAGGCTAAACCTATGCACCAGACTGTACGATCAAGAGGCAGTGGTGCTTCGATGGCAGTACCAGGCTGAGCAAGTTGTTTTTGGCACAGCATGCATTTAGTAAGCGTAGCTTTGACGACTTGATGACCTTTAAGGATCCAGTAGGTAGAACGTAGTTCAGAAAGCACAATCCGAGTCCCAAGGTTGTGCATGCGAATGTGGGTTTCAGCAATGAGCAATTTGGTAAAGGTGTGGTGCCCATGTAACAACCATGGATGACGTACTGAAGGACCAACTGGGGCAAATTGCAGTCTACCCCCAATATAGATGACGCCGCTGTCCAGGAATGGTTGATAACGCCAGATTGGAGAAGAAGCCGAAAGTGGTTTGTTGTTTTGTAGGGCACAAAGTTCTGTATTGAAGTATTGTCTTTGGACAGCCTGAACCCAGTAGTTGATGACCGTAGAGATTTCAGAAGATGTGAGCTCCCCACGGTGATCTGGGTCGTGTCGACAGTTATGGATAAATCGGGAAACCCATGCAGTGGAGCGTATGAATCTCCAGTATTTGCTGAATCAAGTGGTGTCCAGTAGTTCGGCAGATGATTCAGGAGTGGTGATGGCAAGAACATTGTGATGCTGATGGCGTTCTTCCTGAGACATGAGACATCTCCGGCAGACTGTGAAAGGAGTGAAATTCTTGAGGCCAATGAGTAGTTTCTAGGGTCTGCCATGGGGGCCCGTGCCACCATGTGCAATGGTGTTGAAGTGCTTGTACAGATAAGCCATGGGAAAGGTGGTCTGCAGGGTTGTCGCCGCCAGGGCAATGTCGCCATTGGGAAGGTGCAGTGATGGAATGAATCTTGGTCACACGGTTCGCAACGAAAGTCTTCCATCATGTCGGATCACCTCTCAACCAACCGAGTACAACCTTAGCATCGCTCCAAAGAACATCACAGTGTAGAGAAAGTCCGGTTTCCTTGCAGATATATCGGAGTAAGCGGGCACCAACTAAAGCTGCAAACAACTCGAGTCTTTGTAATGTGACCTTCTTAAATGGTGCCAGCCTGGCCCGGCTCCAGAGATGTAGAACAGTAGGCTGGGAGTGAGGTATGCGGATGTACACAGCTGCCCCATAAGCACTTTCACTTGCATCACAGAAAATGTGAATATGTTCATTTGAGTGTGGTTCTCGTGTTCCCATCCATCGCGGAATGGAGATGTCTGGTAACTGTGTTAAACTGGAGACCCAGGTGGACCATCGTATAGCAACATCATGTGGCAGAAGCTCACCCCACTGAAGGCCCAGGAGCCAAGTGTCCTGGAATAGTATTATCCCCACCATGGACACGGGTGAGAAGAGCCCAAGTGGATCGTAAAATTGGGCAGTGGCTTGTAGAATAAGTCGTTTTGTGGTGGGAACAAAATCCATTTTCAACGCAAAGTCGTGAAAGTTGAAGAGCAACCGATCGTGTTCAGTTTCCCAATGGACTCCAAGGACCCTGGTGGACAAGTGGTATGGAATGCCAATAGATTCCCAAACAGCACGCAGTTCAGCAGAGTTGGAGGCCCACTTAGCCATCGGAAGTTAAATGAGTCCCATTAAGGCAGTGATTTCATGGTAGAAAGAGAGGTTATACTGTTTTCATCATCACAGCCAGAGGAAAAATAGTCCATGTAGAGGCCCTTGTCTAAACGGTCCGCGGCCAGAGGGTACTGTTCAGCGTAATCCAAAGCAAGCTGTCGAAGAGCTGCAGATAATAGGAACGGACTGGAAGTTAAAGGAGAACTGACACGGTTTTAGAACATACCCTGAAAAGTTCCCAGTTTACTGAAATTATGCAAAAAAAAATGATTGGCGGGAACGATAGTTTTGTAATTGTTAGTAAAAAATAGTTACGACTAGTTAGAGATGTGACGCCATGGTGTCACAGAATTGCGATGTAACGGCGCTGGCGTCATAATGTGCTGTGGCAATATGGCGCGAGCCAATGTGACCGATCGTCGTCGATCAGAATCGAATGTTTTCTAATTTCTACCAATTGCAGCCATTCCGATCCGTGACGTACATTGCGCCTTGACAACCGAAATGAACCTTTACTCTAGTCGTCGTAACAATTAAATGGTACAGTAAAGAAATCTGAAAATCGCAACGAATTTTCAGAATACGCGTCTGACGAGTTGGCAAAACAATCGACCAAATCGGTGAGGTCGAATATTTCCGTGTCAGTTCTCCTTTAATTGAAACGGCAGGTGAGTGAATCGATAGCAGACAACTCTGTCGGTAAATGAGTTGGCCATCCAGTGTTTGGTTAGCCTCAAACCAACGAACGCAGGTGACGTCACAGTCTGATGGGGACAGGACCAGCTGTAGAAAGGCCTTGCTACCATCACCAGCGAGAGCACTGTGATGTAGCCGGAGGCGTAAAGCGTGGCCACAATGTCCGGAATCAAGTTAGGTCCGACTTCTAAGGCATCATTGAGCGAAACGGAGTGTGGGTCTTGAGACGATGCGTCGTAGACGATTCCCCACTGGGTTGTCTTTCAATCCAGACAGATAACCGCTTGATGAGGGAGGTTGTAGATATGGTTTGGAACAGGTTCGTCCACTGGTACTTGCTCAACATGACCATGCAGAATGTAGTCGGACATTTTGTCAAAGTATTGCTTGCGGAATTCTTCATTTTTCTTAAATTTACGGGAAAGAGTAGCAAATCCATGGGTAGCAGTTTGCAGATTGTCGGATATGAGGCACACATCAGGTTTCCACTTCAAAGAAACGATGCCACATTGATTTTGAACCTCAAAAGTTGCAGCGAAGTTTTGCAGAAGTCGATGATGGGTAGAAACCTCGTCAGGATTTTCGGATGAAATGCCAATTGAGTCAAGATCCCAAAGGGCATGAGTGGTCTCTTCCATTGAAGTGCAAATGGAATTGACTTCTGTATGTGCAAGTCATGACTGTATTTTCGGTCCCATGCAAGATCCAACCCAGATGTGACAGAAGGAGCACAAGCGTCTCGGTAACAGCAACTAGGGCGGCTTTTTTCATGAATTTCCAGTAGTAATCAGAACCAATTAAGATGTCAATTGGCAAGTCGAAGTGTTCTTCGATCGGATCTGCCAGCATCATGTGATGGGTATGTGCTTGAAGAGACATCACTTGGAACTATTGGATGTAGTGAGTACGTGTTGTCCGTTTCAAATGCAAGGATGTTGGTGGAAAATGGACCACGCATCCCACCAACAGCGTGACAGACAACACGGTGGCGGGTGAGACTAGCACCTGAAGACTCAAATGTACGGAAGGCCACTTCCTGAGTGCATACGACTGCCAGCTGTAACTTGTCAATGACAGACGTGGAGACAAAGCTGGACTGGCTTCCAGGGTCCATGACATAGCGTGTAGTCAGATGTTGACCTTGAGGTCCAAAAATTTGTATGCGAGCCATCTGGAGAAATGTGAATGATGGAAGTTGCATGTCAATTTTCCCAACGGTTGTAGATGAAGTAGGCGGAGATGCAGCCGGAGCGGAAGGTGTAGGTAGCTGTAGCTTGTGAAGTATCAGTACAAGGTGGATTTGGTGTCTCGCAGATAGCTGTGTGATGACTACGTTTGCAGATGCAACATTTTATGTAGCGTTTGTAACAGCGCTTCGCTGTGTGACCCTTACGGAGACAGATGTAACAGCGGTTAGCTTCCTTCAGTTTGGCTGATCGAACTCTAGGATTCATGATGGTAGGACAATCTTGGCTGTAATGGGTGCCATTGCAAAATGCACACCATGGAGTACGGGGTTGACCATCAGAAGTGGAAGGTTTGGTAGATGCTGCAGCCTTCGCAGCGGACGTTATAGATGGTTTCGCCATTGGCTTCAGATTTTTCTTGGTGTTGACCAAGAAAGTAGAGGCAACTGGTTCTTCAGTAGGGTATAGCTGAGCGGGTTCGCCTTTGAGATGTGCTGTAGCTAAAGCGCTCTCTGTTTCAATGTTCAGGAACGCCATAAGTTTTTCAAGATCAGTCTCCTGCACATTAGTATGTTTGGTATGGGAAATCCAACGACGACAAATATCTTCAGGGAAGGCACGGAGTATCTTTGGAGCAATCATGCATCCGAGGGCGTTAACATCTTCACCCAGAGCTCGGAGTGATTGAATTTGGCTGTTGCAATCAATGTAAAGCTCACTAATGTTATGTTGTGCTGGAGATATATTCGGGTTCAAGGCTTCAATGTAGTCTATGTGGGACTGTATGCTACGGTTGACATCGCCATATTTACTGTACAGCATCATCCAAAAACCTCATCTCAGCAAGTGCTTCACTGAGGAGATCTCTATATAATTCAATGTCATCATCGGGAGTGGATGCGTTTATGGCGTTGATCCAGTTAATTTGCCGCATAACCATAGTCTTCTTCACATGTGGCCCAAAGTTACCATGTGGTTCTTGAAGACAAATATACAATACAGGCAGTAATGTTCCATCCAATGCTATGACAGGCATTATTGTGTACGAATGAGTTAGGGCATTAATTGACAGCACTGCTATTTCTGTATGCTTCTCTCCAACAAACGACAGCGTTTGTTTGGCACACATCTCGCGTTCAAATCCTGACTGGTTTGCATTGTACACTGCATTAACCTGGTATTTTACAAACTTGGATTTTGCAGTCTCCACAAAATCCCTTGCCAATTGTAAGATACTTTCTTCATCTCTGGCAAAACTTCGTGACACAAATTTAGTAATTTTCCTGCTGCAAATTCTGAAATGTTTTTTGAAACCTGCAATCCAAGTTGAAGATGCTTTAAATGCATGCATACCGATGTCATGTGCAATTGCACGTGCCCAGTCACGCAAATCAGCATCGTTGACACTGCACTTTCGTTTTCTTATGTCACAAAAAGTGTGGTACAGGCGTTCATACAGCAATTTGTGTGCTTCTGCTGGAGCAATTACTTGATTTTCTGGTTGTTTCTTTCACCGATACAGTTGTCTTTCGGAATCAACAAACCGGAAGGTTGTCTGGACACTACTCACTCGACGTCGCTTCTTGCCATTGGTGTTCAACCAATGATTAACCGCGTTACGCTTATCTGCCATAGTGATATTCATTCGGCGAGCGTTTTTTGGAGAAGAATGATAACTGGAACTGGTATGTGATCCCTATGAACACGTTACATTAATGTTGCAAGAATGTTTTCCTGCATAGTTTTACCTGGGAAGGCGGATCATCGTCATCACTTGATGAATTTGTTTGGTTTCTGGAATTGAATGTCATCCGTGATTTAAAGGTTTGTAACATTTTTGACTTTCACAATTAGTAATACCTCGGTTCACAGTCAGGAACATTGCAGCCGTCACTGTCCTCATATTCATTGGGAATACTGTCTAGCGCACAACTATGTTTAACATAATGATCTGCTACAAAGTTGTGGTTGTCCATCAACTGCACAATGCGATCACACATTTGCTCATCCTGGGATGACACAACAGAGGTGCCTGTCACATTTCGATCATGAAAAACTTTCAATGCTAAATTCAGCACATTTATAGCATTCATCATAATGCAGATGCACAGTATGTGTCAAATACTGAACGAATGTGTTTGAATGATTATGTACATGGTATTGAAAGACGTTTCATCACCTAGTTAAACCTGAACCTTAATTGGATTGTGAATATTTAGATAAATCACTTCCCTTGCCCATATCCTTTGGCAATCCAGTAGGTTGAAGGTGAAATGATGTAATTTGGTTGATGACCTTCATTAGGTAACTTAATGCCAAGAACACTGTTGCAATCATGTATTATATGTATTATGTGTTCCTGTTATTCCCATTTTGCTCCATTATTGTACTGGGAATAATTTACATGAGCTATGGTACATAAATGTACGTGAATACTACATAACCCCTTGCACATTTCACACCGATTTTTTTGAATTCACATGGTAACATGCCCTTCCTTGGAGTGGTGTCAAACCTGTAGAACACTTCAGCCCCCATCCAATGTTCTTTACTTGTGACAGTGAGCCATCAAGTGATACAACTGACAT
>JAVBJR010001283.1:0-3376 GCA_031546965.1 Dysgonomonas sp. | reverse complement strand
ATGAAAAAATGAAATAACACGTTTTGAAAATGTAAATTACACAACAGGTTTCATATTTGCAGATATACTAGGCCTAACAAGTTAATTTATACACAAAAAGATAACTTATTAATGTAACACTTGATATCATATTTTGCACCTCTGATACCTACTGCCCTAATTGCACCAAGGAAATTATGACATAATTATGCATAATTCAAATTTTTAATTTATCATACTGAAAATTTTATTATCTCACTTTATTACTTTTACCGTTGCATGCTATAATATTATAAAAAAATAATGTTATACTTTTATGGTTAGCCCATACATTCATATAAATTAGTCCAGTTCATGATATGTTTTGGATGAGATCAACTTGGGTAAATGATAATGTGCAGTGTAGCCACTAAATATTTTTAGTGAGAATTTCCAATTAATTTATAAACATGCTGTTTGGAAGTTTTACAGCCATAATTATATAAAATTAGAATTCACAAATGTAACATTATTTTTTAACAGTTTCTTTATTAATATATTACATAGCTGAAATACGGTTTATATATTTTCAATGCTCATTCATGAAAGCTATTTAATCTTCCCATTCAAATAAAACACATTATAGGTTTTTAATAAAACAATTTAATATTAATTAGATGAAATTTTGTATGGTAGACCAAGACTAGATCAAGGACACAGACTAGATAATGTTGCAGTTCCATATGGCATCACCAGAGGGAGCTATTTATGCACAACTCCACAATAATTATTCAAAAACCTTATTAATTATAATTGATCCACATTTATTTTCTAATGCAAATTAATGTAAAAGCAGGATATATATGTATACAGTAACAATATGTTTAATCTAATTGATTTAGGTTTTAATACCAGATGATGGCTATAAAATTGAGCGATTTTGATGAATTTAATTGTAGACATGAAATGTATTCCTAATTATAATAAACATTATGTTAACCCACATGATCTTTCCTGCAAAGCTTCTACATATTTATGAGTAACATGAGCTTATAATCTTGTCACTTCATGAATGTCCCTTTCTGAAGCTCTGATCAACATTACACATAATTATAGAATATCTCTCCTAATTAGCATGTATACATATTGGAATTTATAAACAGCTAATTCAGAGTTGGAAATAAATATATGAATATTTTTTGATGATATTTGCATTGACTCCACCCCCTCAAATGTAATAATGACAAAACAGAGACAATGCACTCTTCAACCATTAGAATGTCACACAGCTGCTAGACAAATTAATGAAGATAAACTATATAGAAAATTTCTGCATAATGAATAATTTGATATGCTACACCAGTTGATTGATGTCAAGTATTAATTACACGAGTTATTAATAGATAAGAAAACTTGCATGTCAGGAAATTATGTTGCCAGTTAGAATTGAACAAAGCTAAACTATTTTTCAGTAAATAAAATGTTTTTTGTTCATATACTTAATCAAAGTTTTTATAACATCTGTCCATATCATACAATAAAACATTTAATACATCAGGAAAGTTTAGGAAAACTAAAAATATTCATATTTTCAAATGCATTAAATGTTAATTAATGGGTGGAGATTGCATAATTATTTTTTTCTTCCATGTCTCAGAGAAAGTAGGACAAGTTGACAGAGTTTTAAAAAAGCACAGACTCCGACTCATGTTGCACAACACTTCATGCAGAATGCTGGTATAGATGAGCAGAATATGTTGCCAAGAAAGGTTGTGGAAGAGGAATTCCCAAATTTATCTCATGTGTCATGTAGAGAATCACTCATGTAATGTACAGAATCTGCCATCACATCATGCACCCCCAATATAACAAATTGCTGTCTGCTTCTCTGCATTGCACACTTTTATACAAACCCTCCATGGATTCATTGGCTCAAAAACCTGCTTGAAAATGCTGTGTGTCTATACTAAACTTACATTTCAAAATTCCAGTATATTCCCAGTATTTTCAAGGATATTTATAACTTTTTTCCAGGACACAAAATACATAAAGTGAAAGATAATTACATAACAAACCACATTAATCCCTTAAAAACTGATGAATAAGTGGAATGAACCATCAAATTTTGAAAAGTCTCATGCTTAATTGGTATTTGTACTAAGCAAATTAGAAGAGGAACAGAGAAATCAATAAATTATGCAAATTGTCAAATATTATACATTTTCCAGGATTAATAAAAAAATTCCAGTATATTTCCAGGATTTTAAGGACAATATAATTCCAGGATTTTCAGGACAATGTAATTCCAGGATTTTCAGGACAATGTAATTCCAGGATTTTAAGGACAATATAATTCCAGGATTTCAAGGATTTCCAATATCAGTAGACACCCTGAAACGTTTTACAGGTGTGACTGTCCATATGGTTTCAAACAAGTTACCTGGTAATACGCATTTGGATGGAAGTCAAACAAATGTAACATCGTGAATATGGCGTTTTATTTTTTATTATAAGGGCAGAGTGCTGTTACAAAGGAATTTCCTTGTAAGAACATATACCCTAAAATATAAATATCAAAATAGATCCCTTGTAGGGTGACTTTATAGGGAGATATACCATGCACATGCAGTAAGTGGTAAATTTGCTGTACAATTTGGCATTGAAGCACTAATTTTATGGAGTTGTTTAACATGCAATTATAGGAACTTATGTCCTCTTTGCTAATTGAAGAACACACCTATATTATTTCTTTCTGAAAGCATTTCTTTTTACCTCAACAGTCCCCTACACAATACCCCATATCATGGACCAACACCTCACAAGTCATGAGACTGAGTTATTTTTTCAACTGTTGCTTAAATTGCATAGATGCCCTAAGTACCACATTTGTTTTCAGCATTCTTTTAATTAAATAGTGTAATGTTATTTTGAGCTATATAGCTCATCCTGTACATTAACTTCTAGAAATTCGGATGCCTTACACACTTAGATACACGTGATAAACTGAAGTTTTTATGGGGGCAAAACTCACTTTTTCCACTATTTACGATATATCACAGGACCTATAAGTGTTGACAAATTTATCCCATCAATTACATTGTTGTCCTATACCTTATATCTAATTTCAGCAATGGATGCAACATTATAGCCATCTTCCAAACTGATAACATACATCAAGTTAATGTTGAGTACCGCAATTTGTGTTGGTTTCAAATATCCATGCTCACACTTCCAAAAAAGCAACAACCACATCTCATTTCTTGCAAAATATTTTTGGCAGATTCCGGCGCAAGTCAAACAATTTTAAATGTAGTCGCCTGTCTCACTCAACAGAATAAATACAGACAGTTGCCCCACCCTGTAAAACTATTTAAAATGCCCATAAAACAACCAGTTATGTAGTAGCATTATACTCGTT
>JAVBJR010000845.1:0-2586 GCA_031546965.1 Dysgonomonas sp. | reverse complement strand
AGGGCACCCTTGTAAGGGCAGTTCTCTTATAAACACTTTTGTCCTTCCCGTAACTAAATTGATTTTTATATGGGCAACAACAATCTCTATGTATTCAGTCGCTCAAATAAATGCTCAAAAACGCTTAGAGACGAGATTGCTCATACTTGTGCTTTAAAACAAGCTACCTTATAAGCATCTGGAAATTATACATTCATTAATTTGTTCACCCTTGTAGGGTAGAGTGTGGCAACTGGTACGGTGAGCCAGTCACCCGGGGTTAGATTCCCCGGCTGTCCCACCTTTTTCAAATTAAGTGTTTTTTTTTTAATATTAGCGGTATATTACATTTGAATGACGTTTTATTTTAAGGGCAGAGTGCTGTTATAGAGGCATTCCCTTATCAGAGAATACCCTTATAACAGACAAAATTTTGGATCCCTTAGGGTGCCGTTATAGGGAGATTTCACTGTACACCAACACTGGATATGAAGGAAATTATGGTGTAAATTGCCTTTCTCAATGTTTTCACTAATTCACTGTAATCGCCAGTCTCCAATTTTGGATTGGAGGTCAACTGCTGAAGAAGGTCCATTGCTTCCTTCCGCTCTTGCCACTTTTTAGCTTCACATTTCTCATAAAAGTCCTTCGGCAATTTGGAAAGTATGTCCACTGGTTGCATCAGCTCTAAAGGATCAATTTCCTCTGCAGGCCCTACATCGTCACCATCTTCTGCTAACACAATATAAACACAAAATTCAATATAAATGATACAAATACTTTCACATATGCCAAACACTACCTTCTGCTTCAACACCATTTGTTACTTTCTGCATCTTTATCTTCAAATCTTGCTGAGACCGCAAGAAACGAGACTGAACAGGCTTCTGATTACCTAACTTCTCAAACTCCGCATCCAGTTCTGTCACCTGCAACATAATATAAGTATATCAACAACATACCTTAATTTGCATCTCGTTATCTAACTCAAGATATCACTTACTTGGACAGGTTTTAAAGAAGTCAATTGCGGTTTAATGGCAGCACCAACCCACCTATAAATCTCTACTAACAGTAATTTAGCTTCGTCTCGCACACCCTTGTCTCGGTCTTCAAGCAGCGCAACTATGTGTTTCATAATTGGCTTAATGGTTATGGTTTTTGAACCGAAGTCCCTGCAATGTCAAATTATTACTTTTAAATATTTATCAGCACACAACGCATCGTATGCAAATTGGCTAGTAAAACATTAATCATAATAGGTTTCAAAAAGCATTGTAGTCGTTTGTATTCACATGCTTTTGTAATATTAGAAAAGATGGGACGAGTTTGAATTGTTCAGTAACACGTAAAGATGTCATGTAACAATGTAGTGAAACTCTTAATTTCCAAAAATTCTCAGAATATTCCGTTTACCAGGGTAAATATACAAAATGCCCCACAACAAATCTTAACCCGAATACATCACTTCCTTTCATATGTAATACACAAATTACATTCTTGCATGTTTGGATTCTTTAAAGTTGAACTGACATAGGTTTAGTGTATCCTGAAACATAACCAACACGAATATAAACCACGAACAGGTGCAACAAAATATCTGAGGAAATTAATAAACAAAAGTTAAAAGTTTACTAAAAAGTTCAAAGGGGAACTGAATTTAGGGGAGCCGAGATTCTCCTATGCTAACCGACCTCCAATAAGTTATGACAAACTTTAGAAACTGCAAGCGTTAACCACATTTTTACTAACTTGCACAGATATTTTTGTGCCATGGTTGCATTCTTCATGGTTTTTCTTCGTGAATGTTAAAAAAGTTTTAGGTTACCTTACAAAACCGCATCAGATCACCTTTAACTTTTTACACCAGGCACGCCTCGTAATAATATCGCATGCAATGTACAGAATGCTTCAGTTCTGCATGTACATCAACGTAAAGCAAGGGCTATGCAAATGTAAATGCTACACACGGAGATTATGCCGAATATATTCACTGGTTTTGAAGTGCCCAGGTGTTTATAAATACCTTTCCCGTGTCGTCCGTTAACATTTTTGAATGAACTTGCTTGCAAGTACACGCTATACAAGTAGGCTATCCGGAAAGTACAGAGTGTCTAGCACGCATATCAAGTTTCGTTAATTAACATATGGATGTACAACAGATCTGCATTTTTAAATAAGAAACGGTCAATACTTTCCAGATAGTTCACGTACATTCAACATCAATTGATATTTTCACATAGTTCAAGCATAATTTTTACATGACAATAATTGAATATGATAACTGCCATATCATTTCAATAACCTAAGATTACTTGATTAAGACAATCCGGTATGACTATTGCACACCTTAAATAGCACAACATTGGAAACCACTTCAAATTACCACATTTAAAAACCACACTACACGGTAAAGTGGTCCACTGATGTTTGTGGTTCCACTAAATATCCCTTCAAATTTTTAGCGGTTATCCTACCCCTCTGCAGGCCACTAAACGGTGGAATTTGGAACTGAGGTAATCAGTGGAAACTTCCAATAGAGTATGACTGATAATAATCATTATATTTACAAACCTGAGGCCTTCTCTGAGTGCCTGAATGCAAGCA
>JAVBJR010001282.1:0-6594 GCA_031546965.1 Dysgonomonas sp. | reverse complement strand
CCACTTCGAGGTTTATTTTCAAGTTCACCACTGCCTTTAAAACGTTTTTTCACATTTTGCACGGTAGATCAACTTATCCCAGTTATTTTAGCAATGTCGCGCACACTTTTACCATCTTTACTTAATTTCAGTATCAATTTTATTGTCTCAACACATATGTCTCCTTTCTGGACATTTTTCAACTGGTTTCATTTCTTGTCTGCATATGCCCTTTTATATGATTTGGACCTGGGTCACTGTGCAATAGCACATTGTACCTTAATTTCACAGGCGATTGTGTTTTTTTGTAATATAACTGACTTATTTGTACAGTGTCCCATCACTTATATTGCAATCGCAACCTGCATTTTTCATGTATTCATTATTTGCTCACAAAATCTACCCAATGTACGCAAATTGGTTGGTTAATTGTCGTTCTAGGATCAAGTGAAATGTTATTCAAGACAATAACATTTCCAAAGTATCTTTATTTTACCAATTTTAGCGATTTCACTGGTGTCCCATCACTTATGTTGAGCACTGTAGTAAAAAACGATCGACGCGTTTTACGCGAACAACGGTTCTTCTATTGAAAGAAGGACACTTACCTGCGAAAAAGAAAACGCCTTTTGCGAGAGATTCCGTGGGAATTTCGAGAAAACAACGGATTGTGCGTAAGTTGAGCGACAATCAACAAACTTCGAGTGGAAAGCGTGCGAGCGGCCATCATTGTGACGACACACCATCGCCCGATACGACGCCGGACGATTGGCAGCCACGCAAACAACGACGCTCCTACTAGTGGCGTTTGCAGTGTTTGAACTCGTTTTTTCTTCAATCAACGCTTCCTCTCATCGTGCTTCGTGCAGATTAAGTGGAATAAAGGAGAAAATAACTCACCGAACGTTTGTGCTTTCTTCAATTGACAGCGCAGTCAGCAAAGACGCTCCGAGCAACGGTTTTTCGAGGTTTCAACAACACATCAGCTGCAAGTTGCAACTTCTGCAGAAAAACGGTACTGTAATGTGTATTGGCGCACACTACAATCAACAACAAGCAAGATTAAATAAGATTTCTTTTGTTTTTCACACGGTTAACCTAATTTTATTAGTGTTTAAGTGAAATTGTGTTGATTAGTTAAGGCTTGCTTAACTCTTTCTTGTTGACTTGTGAATTGAGTACCTACCTGTTCCCCAACAAGTGACAACCCATTAAGAGGTCTTTGGATGTTTTTCTAATTACCCTCTACCCGGGACCCCTTTTTGAATACCGTGCTAATCGAGTGGTTTTGTGAACAACTCTAGGTGTTACATTTGGAGAGATTTGCGTGATCCAACAGGTACGGTCAGTCACCTTTTTTACGAAAAGGTGGTAAGTTTCGAAAAGTACGAATTTGATTGGTTCAAGGTCATTTTGTCTACTGATTGACTCTGACACGGGGTCCTTTGCGAATTTCACGACGGTTCTTTCGCGAACAAATGGCAACCTCTTTGGCCAGTTTTGAAAAACTCAACAATGAGAACTACGAAGACTGGGAAGCCAGAGCCCGGGGACTTATGAAAATTAAAGGATGTTGGCAAGCAGTCATGAGGGATGAACCAGCTCCTTGGGATCCTGATTTTGAAACCAGAAACGACATAGCGGAAGGTATTATATTGACAACAATCGATGGAAATGCCCTTAAGCAAATAAAGGGATGTGTCTCGGCCAACCAAATGTGGGAGAAACTGAAGGTAACCCAAAGTACCTACGAAGCATACCATGGAATGACAGCTCTGGATGAATATTCAACATCATACAAGTGTCCTGATGAAACTATGGAACAGTTTTTCGATCGAAAAATGGCATTACTGCAAATAATCCGAGGTTCTGGGATGGTCATCTCAGATCAACAGGCAGCTATGCAGATGATGATGAAATTACCAAAAGAATACGAGTACCTTAGACGTACAGCGCGTACTGCTGAGGAAGATTTCAACCTGAGCACATTCAAGCGAACAATTCTCGAAGAGAAAAAAGTTGCAATTGATCAACGCATCGAAAGAGAAACAAACCGCGCATACATGATGGAAAGACAACGAACTAGCGAGTCATCTTCGACCAAACAAGATAAGGGTCATGCGCAGTAGTGGACCACATATAGAGATCCACAAAAGCGAACAGAAAAGAAGAGGGACGATTCAAAATCTACTAAATCGAAGTGGATAAATTTTTATAGATGCAACCAGCGGGGACACATCGGGAAAGATTGTCCTAGATATGGGGATGCGGCGAATGAAGAACGTAAAAAGAAAGCCGAAAAGAAAATGGATAACCCCAACGTGAATTGGATGACTCAAGTTCCTGACACTCTCGACTTCGACCAGCAACATGCCTGGCTTATCGACAGTGGTGCATCGGATCATGCAACAGGTGATAAAAACAAATTTGTCAACCTCACACCGGAAGAAACTACAGTGAAGATTGCGAATGGATCTTTTATGACATCTTCAGGAAGAGGAAGCATAAAGATCACGAAGTCCTCTATGTGCCAGATATGTGTGGAAACATATTGTCAACCATCAAAATCTCCGAAAAAGGTTACGGAATACACACTGTAGGTCAAACAACGGTGATAGATGATCAAGAGGGGAAAGTGATTGCAGTCGCCCATCAACATGGAAAGGCGCACTACTTGTTCGAGAAAATTGACTCGGCACAAGAGAAATGTCAACAGGAAGCGAACCAATTGACAATGACAAAAGATACAGACATCGCAAAATGGCATCAACGGTTTTCTCATTTACACTACGGAGCAGTGAGAAAAGTTATCGACATTCCAACATCACAAGAAAACCCCTTGTGCGAGACATGCATTTTAGGGAAGATGACAGCGAAACCATTTCCTTCGAAAGGAACACGAGCGGAGAAAACCCTTCAACTGATTCACTCAGATGTCATGGACCTTCACCCAGCTACATCGAGGAATGGTGAACGTTACGCCATTACGTTTATTGATGACTTTACACGCTTCGGGATGACATACTTCGCAAAAACAAAAGATGAAGTGATGAAAACATTCCTGGAATACAAAGCACTGGCAGAAAACCAGCAGGGAACATCGATTAAAGTGCTACGCTCTGACCGTGGAGGAGAATACATGTCCAAAGATTTCGACAACTTCCTTCACCAGAACGGCATCATTCATCAATTGACAGTGGCCCATACGCCTCAGCAAAACGGAGTGGCTGAGCGTAGAAACAGGACACTCACAGAAGCCACCAGATGTCTTCTTATCCAGAGTGGATGTTCTATAGAACACTGGGCAGATGCAATGGCACATGCCACGTATACCAGAAATAGAAGCCCATCGCGATCAATCCAGGGAAATACTCCATACGAGATGTGGTTTAAGAAAAAACCAAGCTACGAACACTTCAGAAGTTTTGGATGCGAAGCATGGTACCGGATCACCCACCGAAGAACAAAACTCGAACCCAAAAGCGCACCGTGTATTATGTTAGGTTACGCTCCAACCTCAAAGGCCTGCATACTTTGGGACCAACGAAAAGGAACAACGGTAACAGCGAGAGACATTGTATTTAACGAAGCGAACTTTCCTGCGAAGTCAAATCAACCCAAAGATGTAGCCATACACCCTGATGTAATTATGTTTGCATTGGATGAAGAATCTGATGAAGAATCTGAGAGCGAATCTGAACTAAGCGCATCAAATGAACCGACTGAAGAAAATCACGATACATCATTTGAAGATAACGTATTCGAAAGTGCCGAAAGCACATCATCAGATAAAGTAGAACCTTTCCCAAGGCCACCAGTAACACGCGCTGGACGGCAAACTAGACCCACGATTTGGCGTAAGGACTATGAATTGTCTTTAAGTGCTCAAGCAAGTGAAAATGAGCAAGATCCTCGAACATTCAACCAAGCAATGCGATCTTCGAAGTAGGCTGAATGGGAAGAAAGTATTAAGGAAGAATACCAAAACTTAGCTCGAAACGAGGTATGGACCATAGTGAAACGTCGCAAGGACATGCGAACCATCAGAAGCAGATGGGTGTTTAAGACGAAACGAGATGATTCTGGTAACATCATTCGACATAGGGCACGTTTAGTGGCGCTGGGAATCTTCAAAGACCCGGCATTGACTTCGATCACACCTACAGCCCGGTAGTAAAAATGCGCTCAACTCGAACACTTATGGCACTAGCAGCGGAGATGGACTGGGAAATCGACCATTTCGACATCCAAGCTGCCTACTTGGCTGGAAAGTTGGATAATGACACAACCTACATGGAACTTCCTGAAGGCTACATAGAATACAGCGGAAAAGATGATGTGACTCCACAAGACAAACATCAATGGGTGTGTAAGCTTGATAAGGGCCTATATGGTTTACATCAATCTGGACGAATTTGGTACGAAACACTGAAAAGGGTCCTACTCAAGATGGGACTGAAGCCATGCAAATCAGAACCATGCGTATTTTACAGCCCGAAAGGAAACCTGATAATCACCACTTACGTGGATGACTTATTATGTTACGGAACACGACGTGCTATCGACAAAGCGAAAAGAAAATTATCAAAAGCATTTGAAGTCCGCGACTTAGGAAAAGTGAGCCTAGTCCAATCAATTCGTGTTCAAAGAAGCGAAACAGGAAGCGTGATGATAGATCAGAAGCCATACATCGAAGAAATCCTCAAAGAATTTCAGATGGAGAATTGTCGACCAATGAAAACACCAATGATACCTAACGCAAAGTATGGCAAAGCCAACGAAGAAAACGAGCTGAAGCCAGAGGAAACCGCAAGATTCAAAACACTGATTGGAAGTCTTCTGTACTTATCCACCGGAACGCGTCCGGATATAATCCATAGTGTCACCTACTTAAGCCAATTCACCAGGAACCCATCCAAGGAACATTGGAACGCGGGGATGCACATACTTAGATAACTAAGAGGAACTGCGGACAAGGTACTGACGTATGAGAAGACTGGAAAATCTCCAATAATGTATTCAGATGCTGACTGGGGTACTGACCCTACAGACAGAAAATCTTTCTCCGGATACGCTACAATATTGGGAAATGCGGCCACTTCGTAGAGCACGAAAAAGCAGAGTACGATTGCTCTAAGCACCACCGAAGCTGAACTATGCGCTCTTGGAGAAGCAACGAGAGAAGCATTGTGGACGCGAAATCTCCTGACTGAAATTGGGCAGTGGACTTGGTGCGAGTTACCCATCGAAATCAGGGTGGATAATCAAAGTATGATACGTGTGGCTGAAAACCAATCAAGTTCGGAGAGAACTAAGCATCTCGATTTTAGAAAATTGTTCGTACAAGAGGTGATCAGCTCAAACCAAGTGAGACTCGCGTATGTCCCTAACAACGCAGCTGATTGTCTCACAAAACAAGTAGAGAGCACGAAGCTGGTCGCTCAGTCGAAATTGTTAGGACTAAGCGACGAGGGGGGGTGTTGTAATATGTTTATTTAAATTTCGCTTACCTCACCTCTCCAGTCACATGTTGTGCAATAGGTTGCACTCTTTCTCCCCGAACTGGTTCTTGTCACGTGGGTCACGTGACTTGTTGCAGCCTTTAAAAAGGCAATACACTTGTTTTCTCGTGGTCACTTGATTCTACTGTAAAAACGGAACTGAACGTTTACACGGCAGGTACTAAAACGCTGAAAACGCTGAAACCGCTGAAAACGCTGAAAAACCCTGTAATTGGCTGATGCCGCTGAAAAGGCGGAAACCGCTGAAAAAGGCGGTACTAGCCTCTACCGACAGGGTCCGTTTTCAGCGGAATACCAAATAAAACGAAGAAATGACCGTTAATGAGCGCCACCTGGCGGATTTCAGCGGAAATAAAGAACTAAACCGCTGAAATGCTATTTAAAAAATCTGAAAACGCTGAAATTGGTTTTCATTGATAAAAAGCGAAGAATTAAGCGCCACCTAGCGGATTTCAGCGGTATTATATACCACATACGTACTAAACCGCTGAAATGTTATTTTAAAAAATCGGAAAACGCTGAAATTGGTTTTCATTGATAAAAAGCGAAGAATTAAGCGCCACCTAGCGGATTTCAGCGGTATTATATACCACATACGTACTAAACCGCTGAAATGTTATTTAAAAAAATCGGAAAACGCTGAAATTGGTTTTCATTGATAAAAAGCGAAGAATTAAGCGCCACCTAGCGGATTTCAGCGGTATTATATAACACATACATACTAAACCGCTGAAATGTTATTTTAAAAAATCGCAAAACGCTGAAATGTTATTTTAAAAAATCGGAAAACGCTGAAATTTTTTTTTTTTGACAGAAAACCGAAGAATTAAGCGCCACCTAACGGATTTCAGCGGTATTATATACCACATATGTACTAAAACGCTGAAATGTTATTTTAAAAAAACGGAAAACGTTGAAACTTTTTTTATTGACAGAAAACCGAAGAGCGAAGCGCCACCTAACGGATTTCATTCAGCGGTATTATATATATATATATAAACAAAGTTAAATAAACCGAAGAAATCGCCACCAGCTCCACCTGGTGGATTTCTTTATATCATATTTTTTAGTAAAATTTGAAAATTCTGTATAC
>JAVBJR010001296.1:0-2765 GCA_031546965.1 Dysgonomonas sp. | reverse complement strand
TACGGTGAGCACGCGTGTAGTTTGCCGCGAAGAGCGGTCGGTGTTCAGTTGAATTTCCATCTTTCTCTGTGTGTATCTAACAGTGTTCAACGCTTTCGACAGGCAGAGATCGGGGTCCATCAACTTTAAGGTAAATGGGAAAAAGGAGTGAGATTTGTGGCCGGTGTCCAAGAAACCCCACGCGTCCAAATGCGTTCCGTCGCTGGTTGGCGGCTCGCGGTGACATCGGATTTATGCATCTTCTTTCCTCTGGCTTTTACCATCAGGAAGTTAATGGATGGAAGGAAGAAGCTGAATTTTTTCTCAAATCTAATTGTTTGGCCAATATCCTAAAAGCAACTTGCGGCGCGGAGCTTTCAGGTGGTGCCACGGTGTGACTGATCGGTTGGCCGCAAACTTCCCACACCTTCCAAATCTCACTCCTGACATGAAAATGTTGTGTGATTGCTGCAGCACACTTATAGTTTTTAAAAATGATTTATATTTTTTTGCAATTGGAACAGACTCCAAAAATGAAACAGTATTACAGGGGGAAAACGTTTTCTATAACATGTACACTGCTTCCACGCTAAAGGTGATAAAAAAATGATTGGTTGGTGGGCAAAGCACCATGTATGCATGCAAAAAACAAATTAGTTCCACCCGTTTTCCGGAATCTAGCGTTAAATAATAACGCAAACCGTATTACTGATACTCAAATTTGATGAATAGCTACACAAAACCATTCCTACGTTGTAGTAAACAACAATTTTTAGAAGTTTTGTGAAAATTGGAGTTAGGCTGCGTTTATGGTCGGCCAAAGTGTGCTAGAAGCGCGGAGCACTGCGCGCGGTTGAGGTCTGTCGTGCCAGACTTTTGCAGAGAGCTAGCGCGCTTGCCCGCTGTTGTACACTGCATTCTGGGTAATCAGAGCTAGTAATCCCATGCAACTAGCAACTAGCAAATGAAAATAAACAGAAGAGGAAAAGCAAGTTGGGGTTTGCTAGTTGGAGATAATTGCAGCTCCCAATTGGGTGTTGAGCAGCTAGCTTTTCATTATGCTAGCTTCTTGCATAGGCAAAATTACTGTACCATAAACGCAGCCTTAGTCAAGTATTTTGACCGTTGGCTGGTCACATGTTGGGTATCACGTCACACAGTTAAAGTAGAGCCCTTTATGTTACTGCTGTTTCTATGTTGGGAACGGTATTACTCCGCGCCAGTGAAGCAACCAATAAATCATCTTTTTTATCACCTTGAGTGTGGAATCGGTGTACGGTGAAACTTGTGTAGGTTGGACACTCGCGGTTCCAATAAAGCCCGGTCAACTTTAACAGGTGGTCAACATATTTAAAAATGCATAGAAAATGAATGTAGGGCACTGTACTACTTGTATGCAATACTTAGACACAGATAATGGCAGCCAGAATTAAAATTATACAGTATTAAAGTGCCGGGTTAATAAACGCCAATCCAGGGAAATTTCAGCAGCCAACGTGAAGCCGATTGGCCGATGACGTCACAATATACCCCAAAGAACCAGGAATTGCAAAGACATTCTTGCCTGGGAATTATTCCTTATCTCTCTTATCATGGTGTCAAATTAAAGATGGTCACATCCAATGGGACTTTTTTGTTCCATGAAAAAACGGTCCACTTTTCACGTGGTCAGCATGTAAGGGTGGTCAAGTTCACAAGTTTCACTGTGTAATATGTATAGTATGTGTCCACTAACTTGGACCTTTTGCCCTTGTTTGTGTCACGCATGTAACTTGGCGGATGGTCAGAGTGACTACGAAGTATATCTTCAAGCTGTTGGTAATGGTTTACCCTGTTGGGGAGGTACCAGAACAAGGCCTATTTATGACCTTAATAAAATATAGATAATCTAAATTTGGACATGCACAGTGTATGTAAGCTGGACTATAAAAGCCAAGTTCAAGATATGGTCTTGCCTCTGATGTGAGAAAATCAATGTCTCGCGCTCACAAACCTTGTCCTTGCCCCTATTGTGTATAAGATTGAAGAAATTTGGCATCTGTCCATTCTTTGGTGTGGCTGAATGCATTTTTGTGTGTGTGTGTGTGTGTGTGTGCAGAAGTTAGAGGAATTGGTGGTCTCAAAGGAGCGCCAATTTCCTGAATTATATATATTATATGTAGAAACCATTTCAATTAATTTAATGCACATTTTATGTAAAGTTTTGTAATGGAGGAAATAAGCAGAATTAACTGAAAGTCCCGCAGGATTTACATAGGGGTGACCCCCTTCAATTTGACCACCTGCGTACCTTGAATGTTTACAACATTTTATAGTACACTGCCATAACTTTATGATACAGTAAAACCTCGATAACTCGAACCTCCTTAACTCGAATTTCTCCATAAGTAGAACTGTTTTAAAATCCCCGGCAAACTCGATCCCTATGCATTTGTATGGATGTGGAGCCTCCCTAAGTCGAATTTTGTTAACTTGAATTTCTGTATAAGTCAAAGTAATTTAGTCTGAAAACTAAGCATGTTGGCCTCAGTAACTCAAATTTCTCAACAAAAAAACGTTTAATAGGTGTATTTTGGATGTACAGTAACTTCAAACCAGGACAGCTAAAATCCAGTTCTTATTTTAATATAAAATGGACATCCTGTTTGGTCCTGACCTTCAGATCGCAATTCTTGGTAAATGTTTTGCAATGGGGTGCAGATGATGCAATAACCAATATGATACGACCTGGAAACAAGTAATATAAAAACTCCATTGCTGGAGGTTTTGCACTTAACTTTCATGGT
>JAVBJR010000986.1:0-4681 GCA_031546965.1 Dysgonomonas sp. | reverse complement strand
TGATATTTTCAGACGAATCAAAATTCTGTATCTCATTTGGAGATCAAGGTGTCCGCGTTTGGAGGAAAAAGGAGAACAGTACAATCCAAAGTGTTTAAGAGCAACTGTGAAGAATCCACCAAGTGTTATGATACGGGGATGCATATCATTTAAAGGACCAGGGCAATTGTGTTTTATAAGTGGAACCGTCAATGCTGCCAAATATCAAGTGATTTTGGAGGAAAACTTACAGCAATCAATTCAGAAGATGAGATTGGGCAGAAATAAATTATGCATGCATGATGGTGCTCCATGTCACACCGCCAAAAGTACTGGTCAGTGGCTGGAAAATAAAAGGACGCAGGTTTTATCCTGGCCCGGAAACTCACCGGATATGAATACCATCGAAAATGTCTGCATGGGACAAGATGAAAAAGACATTACAGAAGAAAAAACCTTTAAATGTAGCTGAACTGAAAGCCACTATTCGCTACTTTCAGTTTGAGTGGCGCCGCCTGGCGGCGGGCGCGAGAAGTAATCGAGAGTAGGATAGAAGCATAGACAAGACTTTGAAACTGCAGGTTAGTGGTATGTTTATAATTATTTTCGTAATGTCATTCCTCCATCAGTTAATTAAATGTGACGTTTCTAGAAGTAAAATAACGTGTTCTTTTGATTAAAACTATATTCGTTACGATACGACCAGCGGTTATTGAATTATAACGTTTTTAATTCGACACACATCTCAAAAATACAGCAGAAGCTTAATATTTAATTAATTCTCGCAATGTATTTAGCCATAGGTGAGTTAAATTTTACATTTCTTGAAGTAAAGTAACGTGTTCTTTTGATTAAAATTACTTTCACTTCGATCCGAACAGCGGTTACGGATAAAGGAAATTATTTTTAATTCAAGCCCCCGTAACCATTGGTCGGATCGAAGTAAACCTAATTTAATCGAAAGAACATGTTATTTTACATTATGAAATGGGATATTTAACTAGCTTTTGTTTGAAAAACGGCGAGAATGAATTAAATATTAAACATACGGTGTATTTTCCAGTTGCACGTCCAATTAAAAACTTTATAATTCGGTAACCACTGGTCGGATCGTAACGAAACCAGTTTTAATCGAAAGAACACGTTATTTTACTTCTAGAAATGTTACATTTCATTAGCCGATGGAGGAAGGACATTACGAAAATAATTACAAACATATCACTAACCTGCAGTTTCAATGTCTTGTCTCATACGCTTCAATGCTTCTATCCTATTACTTCTCGCGCCCGCCGCCAAGCGGCGCCACTCAAGCTGAAAGTAGCGAATACGGTTCCACTTACAGCCTTGTTTATACATGAAGTCACCTGCTGCAGACATGTCCATGGCAGAAAAATTTGTTGCAGGTTGCACATCGCAGCCATGTGGCATGCACCTCACAGGCATGCAACTCACAGACATTTAGGTCACAGTCATGCAAGTGACATGTATGCTGCATGCATGCCACATGGCTGCGATGTGCAGCATCCAACACATTTTGTGCCATATGTCTGCAACAGATGTGCTGCATGGATGAACAAAGGCTGTAAGTGGAACCGTAGCAGCTTTAAATGCAGACCTGCAGCAGCTTTAAATTTTTTGTAAGGGAACTGTATGAAATAAAAAAAAACAACTGGACATCACAATAATTTATTATGTACATTAATTTGTTGTTCCTCAAATTAACTTTGTTACACATTAACGTGTAGGTAAATTATTATTATATACAGCCGGTTTCAAGTTTAGTTGATAAAGAAATCCGGTTAAAATCCCCCCAACGGGAGGGGAAAAAACCGGTTACACCATGTTAAACCATGAGCTTCCCTCCCCCGTTGGGGGGTTTTTAACCGGTTTTCCTTATCAACTAAACTTGAAACCGGCTGTAAGTACAATCTAACCTTGATAATTGGTATCACCAGGAATTCAAGGGCTAAATACTTCGAGTTATACATTAACAATTGAAATTCTCCCAATTTTCAATCTGTACCAGAAAAAATTAGGTTTCAGATCTGGCCAGAATATACTTTTCCGTAAAGGAACACATTTGGGAATTTTACTTTTTAATTTAACCGTTATTATCCATTGTACGAGCAAGGAGTTTGAGGTGAAGGAGAGGCAAGATGCGTCCGTCGCGTGAGCCAAACCTCCTCTCTGGTCACGTGATTAGGGAGGGTGTATGCAATTAGCTCATTGGCAGATTTGAACCTGGGCTAAACACGCCCTCGCCTCCATTTACCAGCCAATTATCACCTTCTTCAAATCCTGTCCAAAAACGGCGCAAGAAAAAGATGCAGGTGAGGTCTCAGTTAATAAATGTGACATGCCCTTCGCAGTTGGCAAAGCAACAAATATTCGAACCATTCATATTCCGAATACGTGGCTGGAAAATGGAGGCCAGATAGCCCCGCCTATTACGCGCATGCGCGCACCGCCACCCCTCCGGTGTGGATTTTGTTTGGACCCGGCTACGAGCGGCAGTTGCCTCTCCTTAACCTCAAACTCCTTGGTACGAGGCTCATTTCAAAAGTAAGTGCCGATTGAGTAGAAATCAAAAACCAATTAACGCAAAAATTTGTCTTGGTTGTTTCAAACATATACATCACCACTTTATTCTACAATGACTATATAGTCACTATAATATTGTAAGTCCCCTGGACACCGTAAAAAATGTTTTTTAAGCCCGCTGAATAAAATTCCGCCTCCTTGGAGTTCAACCAGTCCATCACTGCCATTTTCAACTTTTCATTGACGGATTTTCACAACTTTAGAGGTTGCTGATTTTCGCACCCATCTGGGCTCAAGGTCAAACAAAGACAACCATCAGGAGGTTGAAAACTTGATCGTTAGGCGGTGGAATTGTATGCGGAGAGCTTTAAAAACATTTTTCACTGTGTCCAAGGAGATTGGAAAATTGTGGCGACTACCCTGTGAAATAAAGAGGTTATGTATATGCTTGAAGCAGCTGATACATTTTTTCCCTTAATTGGTTTTTGATTTCTACACAATCGGCCATTATTTTTTCAATGAGACTCATATCATATAAAAATCAAAGTTGAGGATTTTGTTTATACACAGCTTTGGGCTAAACAGTTTATTTGACATTCACTACAGTTGTAACGAAATTTGAGCAAATGCAAAGGGCGGTGACAATAAATTGGACCAAACGGAGTGAAAATGTGCAATAAACACTTGCATCCAGCTTTCAATGTGCTCCACATTCCAAAATGAATTTTGAAAACAGCTAAAACAATCCGAGTAAACGAGGATTTTACAAAAATTGGTATCAAAAATAAAACTAGAGATATCGAAGAAATGGAGCTGTCATTATTGAAATTAATATAGAATAAATAAGGATCTTGTGGCACAAAACTTGTTACGTATTCGAATTTCAAAAAAATTGAATTTTAATTAGGGTGCTCTCACGTCCAATCCATATTGCGTATGAAAAACCGCATTACCACAGCTAACTGTCTAACGGCACAATCCCCACTGGTGCACCCCCATCCCTATCCTTAGCTATGGTCTTCCCAAATGGGGACACTATACCTAACAAAGGACTACACACATAATAGTTAGTTTGGAACGAAACAATTAGATTGAAATTCTTGACATTTTAATCAACTCGTATCACTCACTGTCTATAGAATTACATAAATTCTTTCTATTCGTGAGATTTAATTAAACCATGCACAGGCCCGTAACCAGGGGGGGGGGGTTCAGGTGGTTCACGTGAACCCCCCGAAATGCCAAAAGGTACACATTTGGACTTAAATTTTTGTTGGAAAATCGTAATTTTCAATAAGCTACATACAGTGGAATCTCTCTATACCATCTGGTTCAGAAGTGCTTGTACAACAATTGTTTGGTGGCAAAACTTCTAAGCCATTGAAACAATAAGTATAACACAACTTTAAGGGGACTTGATAGTGATCTGAGTTTTGAGGCTGAGGTGCTTGACCAGCCAAAAACGTGTGGGGATATACCACGGATGACAGAGGGTCCCTGGTTGAAGAACTAGTGGGTAAGGGCATTAGAATCAATGACCATGGGTCTGAGTGTCCTCAGATAGGCTACTTATTGGTGCTGACTTGTGGGGCAAGCTTTGGACAGCGAAGGTGGAACAGCTCTCCTGTGGGCTGACAGCGATTGAGACCATTTTCAGTTGGACAGTCATGGGTAAACAGAACTTCTTGGGCACTGATCAGAGTGCGGCAATGCTGGTTACTTCCTTGCTAATGGGTGAGACAAGAATTCCAGACATTTGGAGGCTATAGGCCATTGGGATCAAAGATCCTATTGAAGTACAGTCTCAGCAAGAAAGAGACCGAGAGGTGTGTTTACAATTTGCAAAATCCGCTTGTATATAATAAAGATGGGCATTATGAGGTTGGTCTTCCTTGGATACTTGGCCATGATAGGTTGCCTGACAACTTTGACATGGCAAGGAGGCACTTGGAAACGTCAACCAAGCGGTTGAAAGCACTGAAACTCTTTGAGCAATATCACAGAATCTTCATAGAATGGGGAGAGGGTGGGATTATTGAATATGTGGCAGTTGAGGATTTAAATGTAGTAGTACGTCTTTATTCGTACCAACTCTCGGGGTATTCGAAGAGGTCCATTATTATAACACACAAATATACATTGTTAAAGTGCATTTTCATTT
>JAVBJR010000340.1:0-2881 GCA_031546965.1 Dysgonomonas sp. | reverse complement strand
AATTTTTTCTTGGCAAAAGAAACTGAATCCAAGTGTGATATATACATATATTTTTTAGACATACCTGATTCATATCTTATTGCAAATGTCAAAGGAAAGAAAAAGATATCACATTTGCTTGCCAAAATCCAGAATTATTGGGGACCCAATTTGACTTTTTATTGCATGACAATAACAATAATAATGTCATATATATTTATATATATGGGAAATACCACTCTTGGAAATACCGAAATATCAGCGATTGCAACGCCACCTGGCCACCGAATAAAGAAGTTAAATTCGGAATTTTAATCACAGTACTTTTTTTTACATACATACATGACAATTAAATTTAATAAAATTTCTGCTTACAATTTTAATAGTTAAGTAATTAGTTTATAACTTTATTTACATTAAACCAAAATGGTGACACCCAGAAATTGACTGCAATAAAAAGAAATCCACTGTATTGATTTATAATGTGCGTTACGTGTTTTTGAAAATTAGATTCAAATATAAAATAATATGTTATAGTACATCTAAAGAATATTTTAGAAATCTATTTAGAAATCCATTTAGAAATTAAACTTCATTGTCATTAAATGAAAAAATAAAGAAAAATCATGAAGAAAGCAAGTGTAGCGGATACTTTCCAATGCGTGACGTCAAAGATGGGCGTGGTCAATTTTAGGCCTGCTGTGATTGGTCATAATAAAATGTTAGTACATATGTAGATAATATTTTAGAAATCTATTTAGAAATCAATTTAGAAATTAAACTTCATTGTTATTAAATGAAATAATAAAGGAAAATCACGAAGAAAGCAAGTGTAGCGGATACTTTCCAATGCGTGACGGCAAAGATGGGCGTGGTCAATTTTAGGCCTGCTGTGATTGGTCATAATAAAATAATGTTAGTACATAGTATGTAGAGAATATTTTAGAAATCAATTTAGAAATTAAACTTCACTGTTATTAAATGAAAAAATAAAGAAAAATAATGAAGCAAGCAAGTGTAGCGGATACTTTCCAGTGCGTGACGTCAAAGATGGGCGTGGTCGATTTTAGGCCTGCTGTGATTGGTCATAATAAAATAATATGTTAGTACATGTATATGTAGAGAATATTTTAGAAATATATTTAGAAATCAATTTAAAAATTAAATTTCATTGTTAATGAAAAAATAAAGAAAAATCACGAAGAATGCAAATGTAGAGGATACTTTCCAATGTGTGACGTCATAGATGGGCGTGGTCGATTTTAGGCTTGCTGTGATTGGTCATAATAAAATAATGTTAGTACATATAGAGAATATTTTAGAAATATATTTAGAAATCAATTTAAAAATTAAACCTCATTGTTAATGAACAAATAAAGAAAATTCATGAAGAAAGCAAGTGTAGTGGATACTTTCCAATGCGTGACGTCAGAGATGGGCGTGGTCAATTTTTGGCCTGCTGTGATTGGTCATAAGATTTTTTCTCCAAAATGATGTCATAAAATAGTTATTATTTCTTAAAGTTGGGGTAAATAAATTAGGAGGTTCATCTATGCTAGCAGATCTCCTATCTAACAAACTATAATATGTAATAATTTATTTGTTTGGAATTTTAACAGAGGGAAAAGAATGTGGAGCCGCGAACATTTCAAGGTCTGGAAGCCGAGAAAAGGACCCAACCCATGGGACACTTTGGTGTCCACGTCAGATGGACCCTCCAGGATTCACAGAATGTTGCTTCTTCAATACAAGTACACCATGCTGCAAACCAACAGAAAAGGCATTCTTCCACATCAGCGACACGTAAGTAATATGCGCGTAAAAATGAAAATGGCGACCATCTTGTTAACCCCTCAAAATTAAATTTCTTTACAATAATTACAATGAACTTGACAACAAATAAAATTGTTTAAAACACAGAATGGCAATGGTCATAGCCATCAGCGTGACTTCGGTGTGCACGGCGGTCACGGTCGCGGTCATCGTGTGTTGCTTCTCGAGCAGGTGTCCGCTATACAACGTGTGCAGAGTCCGTTACACACGCAGTGAAATTGCATCTTTCAGTAAGTATTCATGTCATATTAACATTTTATAATGTAAAGAATTAGTCCAATAATGATATAAAGAGTTATCGGTTGATTTGCCGCGAAATCGGTACGTTGCGGAAACAAAATAAGTTTACTTTCCCTTTGTTCGGTGTATTTTCAACACCATTTATATGCGACTTTTAAACAGTTCTGGGACAGTTCTGAAACAGTTCTAACACAGATCTGATAGGTATTAAATTAGCAGCAGTCATTGATATTAAAGTTATAAATTAACCGAGGATGTACACGACAAGTACATCTGTAAATATAGTTGTTTTTGGTGGGCCTTAAGTAGTGTAGGCTAGACAGTCGGAAGTGACGTCACAGGTGGGCGTGGTCAATTTTAGACCTGCTGTGATTGGTGATAATATAGCCACTCCAAAATGATGTTGACAGTCATAAAAATGGCTTCAGATATAGAACTGAATTTGCGGTTCGATACGCATCACTACTGATAGACAGTTGCTAATGCTTGTAGGTGACGTCACAGGTGGGCGTGGTCAATTTTAGACCTGCTGTGATTGGTGATAAGTTGGCCACTTCAAAATGATGTTGACAGTCATAAAGATGGCTTCAGATATAGGACTGAATTTGCGGTTCGATTTGCATCACTGCTGATACACTTGCCAATGCTTGTAGATGACGTCACAGGTGGGCGTGGTCAATTTTAGACCTGCTGTGATTGGTGGTAAGTTAGCCACATCAAAATGATGTCGTACAAATGGCTTCGGATAAGACTGAATTTGCGGTTTGATATGTACGCGCTGCCAATAGATATTTGCCGTTGTGGATAGGTGACGTCACAGGTGGGCGTG
>JAVBJR010000023.1:0-3719 GCA_031546965.1 Dysgonomonas sp. | reverse complement strand
TGAAAAATATGCCGCCACTATGCCGCCACTATATCTACGTGGTCGACTTCCCACTTCCGTTTAACCGCTAAAGCTAATAGCGTTCGCGTGGTACGTGTTTTAACTACTGGGCTGTATGTCTTATCGAAATCTATCCCAGGGTGCTGCTGATTGCCCAAAGCGACTAAACGAGCTTCATATCTCACCGGCTCCCCCTGCTCGTTGCACTTAATCTTAAACGTCCATTTAGACCTCAAAACATTATTAGGCTTTCGTTTTTCAAACTTCCAAACCCCGTTACGCAAAAAAATTCTCAAACTCTTCGATAATGCCTTCTGACCATTTATACCTTTCGTCAGATTCCATGGCTTCTCGAAAGGAACGCAATTCGCTATTCAGGCCATCACTAATCTGGGCATGTAACGCAACGAAATCTGCGTCTCGGGAAGGTTTTCGAATCAACCGACCTGATCTAGTTGTGGAAGGTATTTCGATCTCAATTGGAGAGTCTCTCTCTCTCTAGATAAACTAGGGGATAAAGACTCAGAACTCGATCCTATCTCTGGGTCACTTTGAAACACCTCTTCGGATTCTCCTGATGACACTTCCAAAGAAGGTTCCTCAAGGGACTCAGAAACTTCGAAACTACTTAACATTACCGGCTTAGCGGGTCCCGTCATGTTCATCCCAGGCACAATCTTTTCCGTATTTATCCTGTCTACTTCGGTAACCTCCACTTCGATTAACCAATCTTTCGGATTCTCATTCTTTCCATACTGTCCTTGCATGGGAGAACTTTGCTCATCGAAAACTACGTCTCGAGCTACCACCAATTTATTGGTTTTATCGTACTTAATAACGTAAGCTTTCGACTCGGAACTGTATCCTACGAAAATTCCAGGATTCCCTCGTGGTTCAAACCTAGCTTTTGGTTCACTCGTACGATACCAAGCTCTACATCCGAAAATTCTAAGATACTCATTATTAGGTACTGTCCCAAACCACAATTCAAAAGGTGTAACTCCTTTGTTTGCTTTCGTAGGTCGTCTATTACAGTGTTGTCGCACAGCTCATCGCTTCTGCCCAGAACTTAACTGGGAGTCCACTCTCAATTAATAAGCATCGCGCCATATCTACCAAGGAACGATTGCGCTGCCCAGCGACACCGTTCTGTGGAGAACAACCTGCCACGCTCAACTGTCTTCTAATCCCATTTACGCGCAAGTACTGTTCGAATTCTGCGCTCATGCACTCACCCCCCCCTATCATTTCGAATACTTTTAATTTTGGTGTTAAAGAAATTTTCCACTAAAACTTTATAATCTCGGAATTTGTCGATCACCTCGCTCCTATTCTTTAGTAAGTATGTAATTCCGAAACGTGAAAAATCATCAATAAAGGTGCACACATACTTCTCACCTCTTATAGATTCTGGGGTTAAGACATAGAGCACATCTAAGTGTATCAACTCAAGGGGTTTGGTGGCACACGTTTTAGATTGCTTAGGGTAAGGTAAAGCCGTCATTTTTCCCAAAACACAAGTTTCACACTTCTCTATTGTAGCTAATATGGGAACTCCTAGCATTCTGCATAAACTATCAAAATTTAAATGACCGTATCATTTATGCCACAATTCGATTTCCTCTAATTGAAATTTAGAGTGTCCCTCAATTTCTACCTTTAACGCAACTTCCCGCTCACTTTCTTGAATACTCCTTTCGTATAAGCAATAAATGTCCCCCCCTCCTAGGACAATTCACCACAATATTTCCCTTTGTTTCCAAAATGGATACTTTCTCAGTGTCCATGTGGATAACGTTTCCTGTCTTGATTGTCTGTCTGGGTACTAACAGGTTTCCTCCTAACTTTGGAACGTAAAGTACTTTCTGCAGGATAACTGTCTGTCCCCCACACCTAGGGTGTAACTCAAGTTGCATACTTCTGTATCCATCAGCATATATAGTGCCACCCCCTGCAACTTCGATCCTTATTCTTTCGTCGACGTAATTTTCGAACTTATGAAAATCGGGATCGGACATGTGTTCAGTCGCTCCAGTATCGAATAACCAATACTATGGGTTAACACTCTAATGTGCCACAACACGTAACTACCCATAATTTTGGTTTGTCTGTGTTTAACTACTCCTTTTGCTTGTGTCTCCCCTCCCGTTACTTGATCTCCGAATATGGGGCAAAATTTCCCAATGTGACCATACTTCTGGCATCTATAGCACTGTCGTGTGCTCAGATCGAACCCTCTACCACTTCGAGTTCTAAAGTGTTCACCCCTTCGCTCATAATTGCCTCTAGTCGCAAATTGATCTTGGTCAACTCCGGGGAACGTATCTTTTAATTCTCCTCTGTTTTGTCAGGGAAAACGGCCCCGCCCTCGCGATGCATGCTTGGGTTGTGCAGCCATGGCACATGTCTCAAGTGCTGTTTTGTTTGAATTTCCCAAAATAATTTTAGCTTCTTCTTGCAAAAGGGATATTTTCAAATTTTCTTCTCTTTCGAACACTAAGATTTCGGATAAAGACTTCGTATTCTGGGGGCAAACCATTTACAATGCGAATAGCTCACAAAACATCATTAATTTGAAGGCCTGCGTCGCGCAGTTGTTCAAGCAAGTCATATTTTGTATTAAAGTAGGATAACATTGACTCGTTAGGTAACTTCTCAACTCTATCGAATTTTTGAAGTGCAACAGTTAAATTCTAAGGATCAAATGAAGTCCTTAATTTATGCAATTGGTCCCAAATCTCTTTAGCTGTCTCGCATTTCTTAACTTCTCTCACTGCATTGTCATCTATAGACATCAATAGGGCACCTACGGCTTTCTCTTCCTTTACTAACATCTCAGGGGAGGGTTTGAACCAAGTCCACACTCAACTACGGGCCAACATCCCTTACTCTTTAAGAAACCCCGCATTCGCAATTTCCAGAATTGGTAATTATCAATTGTCAACTTGTCAATATGCGCAAATTCCATTTTTTTTCAAATGGGAACAAACTACACCAAATTGCTCTGTTTGGCTTTTCACCGTGTTCAGACCGCACCAATCAATCGAATCTGTGTATTATTCCCTATTTTATAAACTTTCCCTTTTGGTTGATGCGACACTTTGCACAACCGGCCGCGGTGCAAAGTGGTGGTCACAGGAGTGGAAGCAAGAAAAACAAGCAGTACAAAAATGTTGTGAGAGTGGAGGCATGCAGAGAGGCAAGCAGGAGAACGTACAAGATTGGAATATTTGGAAGGAAAGAAAAAGTATAAAAGGTTGTGCGAAAAGAGTAAATATAAATGGAGAGAGAAAAGGAAGAGGCCAGAAATATACGTAGTGAGGCTGAATTGTGGCAAATTGTGAAGCAAGATAAGGGAGTAAGAAAGTATAAGACGAATAAGATTACAGAGAAAGAGTGGATAAAACATTTCCAAGCACAAATCGGAGAAGGGAATAATGTAGATAAGAGGAGGGAGGAAAAGAAAATAGAACATAGGGAAGAAGAAAAAGGGACATGGGAGGACCAAATAGAAACGGAGGAGATAGAGAAAGTAATTAAAAAGTTAGGAAAGGGAAAAGCAGCAGGGGTGGACGGATTGGAAAATGAGGTGTGGTTGAATGCAAATGAAGGAATAAAAGAAGAATTAAGACAGCTATTGAATGAAGTGTGGAATAGTGGAAAGGTTCCAGAGGAGTGGAGGGAGGCAATAATTGTGCCTATATATAAAAGTGGAGATG
>JAVBJR010000131.1:0-2615 GCA_031546965.1 Dysgonomonas sp. | reverse complement strand
GACGCATTCCGGTTGTTCCTACCTACACAACACCAGCATATTCTTATAGAAAAAAGCCTCAGGATTCCGAATCTGTACTCGGAATCGACACTGCTATCAAGGTTTAGGACGTATTCGAGTTTTTAATGGAGGCATGAAACGTGAAGCTTTTGCTGATAATTTACTGTAATGTTTAGTCGTGCAGAACGATGATTCATTGTGGTCTAATGTGGACCAATGCAACATATTCTGATAGGAAAAATCCCCAGGATTTAGAATCTGGCTTCGGAATCGAAAGAGCTGTCACGGTTTAGGAGATATTCGACTTTTAGTGCAGGCATTCAAATTGGAACTTGATTGCGTTTAGCTTTAGTTCTTTAGGCATGTAAAAAATCCCAAAAATCCCAAAAATCCCTAAAAATTCTAAAAAAATCCAAAAAAATCCAAAAAATTCCAAAATATCCAAAATATTCAAAAAAAATCAAAAAAGCCCAAAAAATCCCAAAAATCCCAAAACAAATCCCACAAAATCCCAGAAATCCTAAAAAATGCCTTAGAGTATAGTCTATGGTCTCAAAATTTATAACAAATTCCCAAATAATTCCAAAAAATCCCAAAAAATCCCAAAAGAATCCCAAAAATTCCCAAAAAATCCCAAAAAATCCCAAAAAGCAGTCAAAATCCCAAAAAATCCCAAAAATCTCAAAAAATCCCAAATAATACCATAGTGGTCTATGGTCTCAAAATTTATAAAGTAATTCTAAAAAATTCAAAAAATCCCAAAAATCAATAAAAATCCCAAAAAATCCCAAAAATCTCAAAAAATCCCAAATAATACCATAGTTGGTCTATGGTCTCAAAATTTATAAACAAATTCCAAAAAATTCTAAAAAATCCAAAAAATCCCAAAAATCCCCAAAAATCCCAAAAAAATGCCATAGTGTATAGTCTATGGTCTCAAATTTATAAAAAAATTCAAAAAAACCCAAAAAATTCCAAAAAATAAAAAAAAAAATCCCAGAAATCCCACAAAAATCCAAAAAAATCCCAAGAAATACTAAAAAATGCCATAGTCTATGGTCTCAAAATTTATAAAAAATTCCAAAAAATTCCAAAAAATTCCAAAAAATCCAAAAAATTCCAAAAAATCCAAAAAAATCCCAAAAAAGCCAAAAAAATCCCAAAAAAGCCAAAAAATCCAAAAAATTCCTAAAAATCCCAAAAATCCCAAAAAAAAATGCCATAGTGTATAGTCTATGGTCTCAAATTTATAAAAAAATTCCAAAAAATTCCAAAAAAGCCAAAAATTCCAAAAAATAAAAAAAAAATTCTAGAAATCCCACAAAAATCCTAAAAAATCCCAAGAAATCCTAAAAAATGCCATAGTCTATGGTCTCAAAATTTATAAAAAATTCCAAAAAATTCAAAAAAATTCCAAAAAATCAAAAAAATCCCAAAAAATCCAAAGAAATCCAAAGAAATCCCAAAAAAAAGCCAAAAAATCCAAAAAATTCCCAAAAATCCCAAAAATCCCAAAAAAATGCCATAGTGTATAGTCTATGGTCTCAAAATTTATAAAAAAATTCCAAAAAATTCAAAAAAATAAAAACAAAAAATCCCAGAAATCCCACAAAAATCCAAAAAATCCCAAGAAATCCTTAAAAATGCCATAGTCTATGGTCTCAAAATTTATAAAAAATTCCAAAAAATTCCAAAAAATAAAAAAAAACCCAAAAATTCCAAAAAATCCCAAAAATCCCAAAAAATCCCAAAAATCCCAAAAAATGCTATAGTGTATAGTCTATGGTCTCAAAATTTATACAAAAATTCCAAAAAAATTCAAAAAAATCAAAAAAATCCCAAAAAATCCCAAAAATCCCAAAAAATGCTATAGTGTATATAGTCTATGGTCTCAAAATTTATATTAAAAAAAATCAAAAAAATTCCAAAAATCCAAAAAATTCCAAAAAATTCCAAAAATCCAAAAAATTCCAAAAAATCCCAAAAATAAAAAAAATCCCAAAAAAATGCCACAGACTATAGTCTATAATTTTAAAACTTCCAAAAAATGTCAAAATTTCCAAAATATTCAAAAATTCCCAAAAATGCCAAAATTTCCAAAATTTCCAAAAATGCCATAGACTACAGTCTATGATTTTAAAACTTCCAAAAAATGTCAAAATTTCCAAAATTTCCAAAATTCCCAAAATTTCAAAAATTTCCAAAAATGCCATAGAATATAGTCTATGATTTTAAAACTTCCAAAAAATGTCAAAATTTCCAAAATATTCCAAAATTTCCAAAAATGCCAAAATTTCAAAAATTTCAAAAATTTCAAAAATTTCCAAAAATGCCATAGACTATAGTCTATGCTTTTAAAAACTCAAAAAAATGTAAAAATTTCCAAAATATTCCAAAATTTCCAAAAATGCCATAGACTATAGTCTATGCTTTTAAAACTTCCAAAAAATGTCAAAATCATAGACTATAGTCTATGGCATTTTTGGAAATTTTGGAAATTTTTGAAATTTTTGAAATTTTGACATTCTTTGGAAGTTTTAAAATCATAGACTATAGTCTATTGCATTTTTGGAAATTTTGGAAATTTTGACATTTTTTGGAAGTTTTAAAATCAT
>JAVBJR010000140.1:0-5455 GCA_031546965.1 Dysgonomonas sp. | reverse complement strand
TTACAGGCTAACTGTATAAAATGTTTTTCTTTTTTTCTCTGAATTAAATTAGTCAATCATTTCAATTTGCTACACATTTATTGCCAATTGCTAATCAATTTGTATTTTGCGTAGCAGTGATTGCTATGCAATTTTTTCCTGATATTTCGAGGCCTGTATATATTTACAGAGTTTTTTAAATCCAAAAACCAACTATGAGAAAACTTATTGTGAAATATTGCCTGGAAACCTAAGATTTACCCTTTCCTTATACAGTCAAACCTCTATATAACTAGAAGTTGTACTAAAACATTTATCAAATATCTGCACTATAATTCATCCAATAATGATCTAGCAAATTTGTGCAAATATGCGTCAATTTCGTGCATTTCTTTCCAACTTTTTCAACACTTAATTGTAAAGATATTGATATATAGGAAATTTGTACAAGATTTTCTCTGTAGGGACAGAACAGTGTTTTTCAGTTAGAGAAAAAAGTTAACTTGAGGCGAATATGGATTTTGGCCGGGAATAAAATAATGTGTTCATTTATAGAAAACTTCATTTATGGAAGTTTCAATTATTGAGGTTTAACTGTATGTATTTACATGTAATTTTTATATGCATATGACGATTAATTTGTTAAAAATTTATTTCAGGAACTATTGTGGTATACGTAAGAATAGACCATGAAAAGGAAGGCGATGACGCTCTCGAACAACTGACTTTTTTGAAAGAAGTTAAATTTGACCATACAATTGTAAAATGCATTTAACACCGTATTATTAATTAGCGGTTATCAAAAACAAATCACTAGCAATGCACATAAACGTTGAAGCAGCATGTCGTGAGACCATATATAAATACACTGTATATATGTAATTAGTTACATATTATTTCTCAAAACACTGATGCTGCATCTACATGTAATGTTTTGTACCTATTAAACGACAATCAACAGAATCACTTTCTTGCATTTATATCTTCATTGGTGTTTATTTTGCAATATGAAATAATAACCTATCCTAATTTTATCAAAGCTCCTTGAAACGGAGCTAACGTTTAAAAGCAATCAGTATGCGACTCGTAGTTCATAGTATTCAAATCCAGCGCCAAAACCTTTGATTCGACGTGACGTCACATGCATACTTTGCTCCGCCCTCTGTCGGCCGAATGATGAATCGCGTACTGGCGGCCACTACTCGGCTACCACCTCCTGTTCAATCCTATGCTGGCACTTCAAACTCCAGTTCATATATTGTTTGGTAGAGGGCTCCAGTCACCCAGACTCGCCCAATGATATGAACAGATATATGAACTTATAATACTGGATCGCTCACGCAAAGGTTATTAAAGAGGTAAGGTTGCCTCATGGCTCTCCCTAGGGAGATGCATGACGTCACTGTAGACCCTGTAAAACACGTGCTGCTATTGTGGTGGCAGTTTTCAATGAGTTTGGATGCAGCCAAATGTTTCTGCTTGGATATATTTTACTGTAAGTTCCATTTGCTAGATTTTTTACACCTTGATGGAAAGTTCCTTCATAAATCAGTATTAGGATATAATGTGCAATTATACTTTAAAAATTAGTACTGGATTAAAATGTGATTTTATAGTTTAGTACTGGGAATCAATAAATATATTTACATCACTGACTTTTACGCATAAATATAAGGAAAATGCTTATAAATTACTATGTGGTTAAATAGTCAAATACATATTTCAAGAAAACTTTAATTAGATCACATTTAAGTTACTAATTGTAAATAAAAGATTTGCTGCAGAGCTGGGTAAACAGGCCCTCATGCCATATACGTACACTCACAGTGATGGTCTGAAGGGCCTTCACGTGATATTGTGAGGGAAATTTCCAATAGGGCACCTAGGAGCAGTCCTCCCAAACCAACGTCGAATCAACGACCTACTTGATGACATCACAATGCAGTGGCCAAGCCTTTATTTTATTTTTTAGGCTGCGTTTATGCTCGCCAAAATAGAATAGCTTCAGCGCAACGCTCGCGTAATCGGTGATGTCTGCAACGAACAGGCATCAAAAATAATGCTCGCTTTAACATGAGCGGCAACGCATCAACGCCGATGGAACGCCGAACATGAACGCTCCGGCTACTGGACGTCGCGCTACAACGCACTAATTTACGCGTGCGTTGCCGCTATTTTGGCGAGCATAAACGCAGCCTAACTGTACGGCTTTGGGCTCGTCCATAAATTACGTAACGCCTTTTTTCAGGATTTTGAACCCCCTCCCCCCCCCTATGTAACGCTTTATAACAAATTCACTTCCCCCCACCCTCCCCCCTCCATAACGTAACGTTCATTTCAAAATTTCAGGTTCAGCAGTTTTTGTAGCCTCAGAACTGTCAGGAGTAGTGGTGTGACTTAAGTCTGACTTAAAGGGACAGTCAACCCAAAAAAATTATATGTTGTGCGCAAAATTAAACTATAGAAAGTTAAAATATATTTTTTTATTATGACCAGTGTGCCATAATTCACATATCCCCAATTGTAACTACATATCCATTTTCAAAATTAAAGATTTCAGAAATTGGAACGGCATGTTCCAAATTACTTTGGTTGACAAAAACTGCACCATTGCACTGCCCATATCCTATACATAATGTTCCATTTAGCAATCTTCACAATTTGCACACAGATTGGAATACAGTGAAAACTCCATAAGTTGAACACTGTTGGGACCAAAACTTTTGTTCAATATTAGGGGGTGTTCAACATAAGGAAAATCACAAGAAATTTTATTGTTTAAAAAAATCCGTTATTTTACACTGTTTTGCCACTCGAGAATTGGAAACTGGATTAGCTGGTTTGAAACATGATAGTAAAAAGGAAATTACTGATGAAGTAATTTACTGTTTAAATAAATTTCGCTCAAAACAGAATATTGCATAGAATAGGAAGAGAGACTTTCAAAAAGTAAAAAAGTTACAAGAGGAGTTGAGAAAGAATAACCATATTGTGGTGAAAGCAGATAAAGGGAATCAGAGTGTTGTGATGTTGAGAAAGGATTATGATGAGAAGTGTCTGGCACAGATTCAAACTAGTGATGTTTTGGAAATTTCTGAGGGGAGACAAGTGATAATTAAAAAATGTTTAAGTAATTTAAAGGATACCTTGGCAAATGTTAAGGAAGTTTTCGGGGAAAGTTTTTACCTTCCTGGTATAATTCCCAGTAACCCTCAACTATCTCGCTTTTGTGGGCTTCCAAAATTGCACAAAAATGGAGTTCCTATTAGACCAATTGTTTCAGGCTTGAATACGACCTGTTATAAACTTGCGTGTTATATTAGCAAATTGTTAACAGGTCTTGATCGGGTTAATCCCCATCATTTGAAAGATTCTAAAGACTTTCTTAAAACGTTGAAAACTTGGGATGCTGGTCATTCTAAGAAATTTAATAATCTTAAGATGGGTTCTTTGGATATGACTTCTTTATATCCCAGTGTTCCACCGGCAGAAGTTTATCCCATGGTGCAGGATCTGCTTCTGAAGAACGGATATTCCCTTGTTGGAGCACAAAAGATCATTCGTTTGTTACGTTTGGTCAACGGTCAAAATTTTTTCACATTTTGTGATAGAATTTTTCTTCAGACAGATGGCTTAGCTATGGGTTCATTGGCACCGATTTTGGCAAACCTTTTTATGGAAAATTTCGAAGAAAATCTTTTTGCCAAATATCCTGTGTTGAAGTTGTGGGTTAGGTATGTGGATGATGTTTTCATATTACACACAGGGTGCATCAGACCAGAGGAAACAATGGAAATTCGGTGAATAATGTTAAATGAATGAAAACTGTGTGTATTGACTAGTAAAATGTATTAGGGTTTTGTAACCTAAACTGTGAGGGCTATACGTTATGCATAGTCCCGGTGACCTTGACAAACGTTGTCAAGTCATGCGAAGTCTAGCTTTTGCAGTACGCACTGTACACTAGGCATGTAAATTGGAGACTTGTAGAGGATGGAGAAACGAGGTTAGCGCAACAAACAGAACAACATTCAGACAACAAACACGGGAGATACAGGCAATCAAACATTTTGCAGAATGCTTCTTTGCTCGACACTCGGAACATGCAGGAAAGTCAAATTAGGGAACTAGTACTACCAACATCGTGCAAGAATGGTAGGAATGCATTAATCGACACTCCATTTAGTGTCGATAGTATTGGGCAAGAACACTATAATTAACCAAAACTAGTTTAAAATATGTTTTGACACACTCCGGTTCTTTTACGTTCAAGGTTTTTTTGCTGAAAAATGTGTTAATTTAATGGATAAAGCCGGTTTTATGGCCAAACTCAATGTTATCGGAAACTCCCGGACGCCATTTTGGAATATGAGCTTCAGTGGGAGGAGCTACGCTTTTCGTGGGCGCAGCCTACTGAAATCGGTCAATTGCTGAACATTCTTCAGAATTTCATGAACCTTGATCACTTGTGCGCCCAGCTCTGGGTGCAGCACCCAGACCGTGCCACTGTTCTCTACCCCTCGTGTGCGAGCTTTTACCGGTCTCATTTTGATTATCATTCCGCTTTTCTTTCGAGTCCCCTGGTTTACTTGACTCCCAACCTGTGTCCGCCTCAAATAAATCATCAGGTGGTGGTGGTCGGTAATACCGGCCGCCCATGTGTGACATTGGTACAAAATGTGGGGGCACCTTTGCAATTTCTGAAAGGGAATTTAAATGTGACACCCTCAATTAGGGGTTACTCCTGTCTCGAAACTCGAGAGACCATCAGACACTTGGCCACATTCGGATGTATCTGTCTATAAAATATCTCAATTGCATGTATGACTGACAAGAGTGGTTCATCCACATCTTGGGTCCTACGTTCCAGGTCTCTCATCACTATACAGGGATATTCTTCTGGCAAAAAAGGTAATACAATAAGAACTCTTTTAAAAGGTTTTCCAATCTGTGAACCCTTTCACAAACTTTCACCAACGTCGTGCATATTTAAATAGCACGCCAGGGACAATGTTTTGCATGAATTCCTTTTCGGAGTAGTTCCCAGCAACCCTGAACGCCATAAGGTTCGTCAGAAAATCTGAGACGCCTTTTCAACTATTACCATCAAAGTACGTTAGTTCTAGTTCTCACGGCCAATGAGATGCCAAAATTTCAAAAAAAAATTCAAATGTAAAAATATCAATGATTTCCAAAAAAATGTCAAAATATCTAAAATTTCTCAAAAATTTCTAAATTTCCAAAATTTCCTGACAATTAAAAAAAAAAAACGCCAAAATTTCTAAAATTTCCAAAAAATGCCAAAATGTCAAAATTCCTACTATTCCAAAAATTGTCTTAAAGGGACAGTCCACTCTAAAATGAAAAAAACATATGTTGTGCGCAACGAAAAACTATACAACTTTGCAATTGGATGTGTTAAGAAATTCGCGATAGTTAACGAGAAATTAAATGAAAACCGCGTGATTTCGGCGTT
>JAVBJR010000384.1:0-9230 GCA_031546965.1 Dysgonomonas sp. | reverse complement strand
TTGTAACCCAGATGCTTCAGAAACTGTTGCATTCATTCGGATATTCAATAAGTTTTTTGACATTATGAATGGAAGGAACCTACTGGAAGGAAAACTCAAGCGCAATGAAGATTTAGAAGCATTCTGCAGTGCTACAGATTCACACTTATCGGTAAGCTATGTTCATTGAGCACATATAACAATTTATTCCATGGACTTGCTTGTACAGTGGCTGGAAAACGACTTCATGACTTACCTGCGAGAATGTGAGGAACAAGTTGCTGTCAGACCTGGACCGTTCAGGGATTTGGATAGGGATAAGATGTTGATCGCCAAACCTACACTTCAAGGATTACGTATCACAGGTACTAATTATTGCCAATACATGGCAAACAGCATAACATTTAATATAATATATACTTATTATTTGAACAGCAACCTCCGTACCCGCAATTGTCCGATTTCTGCTGGAAAAGGGGGCTAGCTTTGTTCTTACATCGAAATTAAATCAAGATCCATTGGAGCAATCCTTTGCGCGTCAGAGGGCTGCTGGAGGAAGCCATGCTAACCCAGATTGTTTGCGATACTCTCAAAACTTTCGTAAATTACAGATTGTCAAAAGGTTTGCTATTACTGGAAGAAACACAAATAATGAATAGCATTACCGAAATGAACGTGTGGAATAGAATTTATTAAGGATTAAATAAAAGTTGCAATACCGCATTTGATGCACATATGAACTGCATAAGTAACCATTTGTTTTATGAATTGCATAACTATGCATACATGTATACAACACAAATTAAGACATTAGGAAATATCACAGTAACAGTAGAATGGAATTATTTCTAGGCAAAGCTATTCCTATAAGACAGTATTCCTCGCATACCCTCCTTCACGAAACTTATCCTGATGACGTTCATCTAGGTAAACTTAATATACTGTAGAACAATAAATAACACAACAAAACTATTCTTGTGGCCCACACATCTATATTTCTCTTAATACCTGACGTTGTGGCTTGGTTTGCTTCTGCACCTTCGTTGCACATCTATAAAGTTCTGTCCCCGTTTTTGCAACCGCTGTCGTTGATATGTCACACACACAACCTGATATTTCTCTTAAAATTTTGCATCTTTTAACTGGACACAAGAGGTGATGTGATAGGCACACAAATTGAGCCACATGGTATTAATTCTGTCGGTGTTGCAGATTTCCTTCAAAAACACTTCTTTACAAATATTCTTGCCATCACGTTCCAAATAAAGCAGGTAGTGATCATGAATTATTGCAATTGTATCGTAAAATGCAGCTGTCACCCTGATCAGTCCACCTCTAGTTGTTTTCAAGACAAACCATTCGCTTTCATCACATGACCCATGCTTTGCACTTAGTTCATTCCCAACGCACATGTTGACAACATTTTCAATGCCATCAGTGCAGTCTTTTACGAAGGTTTTCATCAAGGTCTGACAATCTACATCATGTTTAAGTTTCCTCCTCAATTTATGTATGATATATCCAGAAACGTTTCAAAGAGCAGCCGCCTGATTTGCACCAAACTTCAACGTTGATCCCAATTTCCTTTCACATCGTTGTGCTGCGAAAATGCTAAATTTTTACACAAGCCTCCGTACGAAAGCCTGCTGTACGGCATGTTGCTGTGGCTTTGAAAGGCCATCAAAGACCTATGGAAGTGCATTAAAATTAAGATGAAATTAATATCTTTGTCATCATTATTAACGTTTCCATCATTGCGTAATTGATAACTTACGGAGTCATGTGAGAAGGTGTTATTTAGGATATCATTGAATTCTGTGATGAAAACGTTCTCCATGTTCTTCACTTAGTGCTCCAACATTTTTCTTGAAAATGACTAAATGTGAATGCAAATAGTGAAACTTCAGGAACATTATGCACCCCATTCTTCCAAAACATTTGATCATGATAATAACTTTAATGTTCTCCCAACATAATATAGTAAGTAGTAACAATTCCATCACCCATTTGCACAGAGGAGAGTGGCCCCTTAACATCATCCGTAGTCACATCATGTTAGCTGGAGCAAGACTAACTTACAACAATCAGTACCCAGTATTTATACCCATATAACTATAGTAGCTCCACCCATAAACCAGTTAGGAGTAGAAACATAACAGGTTAAAAGTTGAACAAGCAACCTCTTGCAACACAGGTCAAAGTGTGCAATGTAACAACATATGCAAATATAATACTAAGAATTTAGTCAAAACACAACACTCCTTCCCCCCAGATTATACATAATCTTTGCGCCAAACTGGTGAACGGCGAAAACGAACGGGTCGCGAGTTTGAAGTTTTGCGATCTTGTCCTGACGTCCCCTCATCTCGCTCGAGGTTACGATTCGGTTGGGTGACCTCTACCTCTCTCTCCCCACTGGCACCCGCAGTAGTCTTCCCCAGCTGCTGTGGTGGATCTTCCTCCCCCGTAGAACTGGAACCAGAGGTAGAGGCTGTCCTCGACCGCCGCAGGCTCTGGTCTGGGATAACTGGAACCACTGCCGCACCCGTAGCAATCTCCGGAGCCGAAGTATCCCCTGGTACCACCTCATCCACCCGTCGACGAATCTGGTCCACATGCCGCTTTCCCGTCCGTCCATCCGATGTGTACACCACATAGGACACTGGCCCAGAAACTGCAACAATAGTCGCTGGAATCCACTTCCTATCCACACCAAATCCTCGGATCCCAACTGTGTCAGCGACCTGGAATTGTCTCCATCTTACACTCGACCTTGCCAGCATCTGCTCGACTTCTAGTAGAACTTCTTTCTTTGTATAATTATCAGGGTGAAGACGATCCAAACAGATTTTAAGTTTGCGATTGAACAACATCTCAGCTGGACATCGTCCCGTTGTAACATGTGGCGTAATATGTTGAGACAAAAGGAACTTGGCTAGTTGTAGATCTCTTACATGTTTTGACATCCGAGCCAAGGCTTCCTTTGTAGTCTGGACCATTCTCTTGATTTGTCCAGTAGAGGACGGGTGACGAGGAGCAATGTTAACTTGTCGAATTCCATTTTTCCGCAGAAACGTCTTGAACTCTTGGGAAATAAATCCTGTACCATTGTCCGAAACAATAGTATCTGGTATACCATGTGTCGCAAAGAGCATCCGAAGCACTTTCACTGTAGCCTCTGTAGAGGTGGAGGCAACTGGAACTACCTCTAACCATTTTGAATATGCATCAATAATGAGCAGGAACAAGTCTCCTCGGTAAGGCCCAGCGTGGTCAATATGAAGACGAGACCACGGAGCTCAATTCAAATTTCCATGGAAACACCGGAGCTCGCGGAGGTGCATGTCGAGTAGCTTGACATTCCTTACACGTCTGTACCAATCTTTCAATCTCTGCATCCATGCTTGGCCACCATACATAACTTCTAGCCAGAGCTTTTGTACGCACTATGCCCAAGTGGCTGTCATGAAGCATACGCAGCACATCCCTTCGAAATGTCGGGGGAACTACTACACGGCATCCTTTATGTACTGCAAGTTCATGTTGTCTTCGAATGTAGGGCTCAAATTCTTTATCCAACTTCCCTACAGGCCAACCTTTCAGAACCCAGTTCAGCACCCGAGAAAATATAGGATCCTTACATGTTTCCCTTGCAATCTCTCCTGCATGCAGTACGGAAACGTCCATCGCTTCCAACAGAAGAACTTCCAGGGGAGGAGGAACACTCTTCACCTGGCCCGATGCAGGTAATCTGCTCAACGCGTCCGCAAGGGGAATACTCGTGCCAGGTTTGTAGACCAATGAATAACTGTAAGCACTCAGCATCTGGCTCGAACGGTGCATTCGTGGGCTCAGCATCAACGGTGTAGGATTATGTGGTGGAAACAAACCCAACAAAGGCTTATGATCAGTCCGAATTTCAAAGGGTCGGCCATACAGGAAATCATGAAATTTCTTTATCCCCGTAATAATAGCTAAGGCTTCCTTATCGATCTGTGAGTATCGGCGCTCGGTATCTGACATCGTTTGCGAATGGAAAGAAATAGGAGCTTCAGATCCATCTTCCATAAGATGACCCAGTACGGCTCCCACACCATACGATGATGCATCACACGTAAGAATTAATGGTCGCTTTGGTTCATAGTACGTAAGCAAGGTCTCAGCAGACAACAACCTCTTTACATCCTCAAATGCGTTAGAATGAGCTGCTGTCCACTGCCATCTTGCATCTTTGTCCAACAGCCGATGCGACGGTTCTGCTACAGTAGCCTTGTCTTTAAGGAATACATGGTAGAAATTTAAGAGGCCCAAGAATCCCTGTAATTCTTCCTTATTCCAAGGTTCTGGGGCTAAACGGATAGCTGCCACTTTACTAACAGCTGGGCGCATTCCTTCTTTATCTATCCTGAACCCCAGAAATTCCAAACTTGGAGCACCCACAATGCATTTCTTTTTACATCCTCGGATGCCTGCATCAGAAAGTCTCTGCAACACTGCCCTGAACGTCGTAGCTGTAGAATGGAAATCTTCACCTTTCATTAAGGTATCATCGTAATATGGATTTACACCAGGAATTCCAGCCAACATGGTTTCGATGAAACGTTGAAATATACCCGGTGCTGACGAGATCCCAAATTGCAGCCTCTTCACCTTAAAGGCTCCCTTGTGTGTCACAATGGTCTGAGCTTTTGCAGACTCTTCATCCACAGGCAATTGGAGGTAAGCTCTGGACAGGTCCAGCTTGATAAAGTACTTGCCTCCCGACAACTCTGATAGAATCTGCGACTTCGATGGCACCGGATAGGAATCCTGACGCAAAGCTTTGTTCAGGGTACTCTTGTAGTCCCCGCACAAATGAATTCCTCCATCTGGCTTAAACACCGGAACAATTGGAGTACCCCAATCTGGATACATCACTGGTTCGATGACACCTTCTCGTAGTAGCCAATCCAGCTCCTGAATCTGCACCCGCAATGCATACCAAACTTTTCTTGCCTTCAAACAGATAGGCTTTACGGTAGGATCGATGTGAAGTGAAATGGGAGGACCTTAAAACGTCCCCAAACCTTCCTCAAAGACTGCTGGAAACTCATCCGGGATCTTCAATAGTTCTCGCACAACTGCATCTTCGGACTCCACCAGTTCCTTAGCCGACACATTCTTTATTCCCGCAATTGAAAGTCCCAGTGCTTGGAACCAATTATGGCCCAGCAAACTATGATGATCTTCTGCTGCAATCAGTAGTGGTAGCTTTGCCTTCTTCTTGCCGTAGCACACATCAACTTCCACCATACCGAGGACCTGTACTGGCCGCTTATTATAGTCTGATAGGACTATTGGACTCTTCACCAACTCTGGTCTTCGCTCAGGAAACAGTTGATGGTAAATTCTGCTACCCACAATTGCAACTCGGGCCCCCGAGTCTATCTCCATCTGAACTGCTAACCCATTAATAACCACAGTAGTAACTGGAGACTTCAAGCCACATAACTCTTGGGAACTTTGAATTAAATTCATATTATAAACATCCACAAAATCATTATCCTTCTCCGAAGAACTTCCCTCAGCCGTGGGAAGGAAATGGGCCTTCGTCCTGGTACTTCGTTGGAATATCTTATCCAACTGAGAATCCATTTTCTTAGCTCTGCATACTTTCGCTATATGTCCCATTTTATGGCAAGTATGGCACTCGGCTTCTCTGAAACGGCAACTCACTCGAAGATGAGGTCCATCGCAACTGTGACACCTCAGGGAAACTTCCTTCTGGCCTTTTGGATTCTGGATCACTCTTCTTGGATTTTTAAAGTTCTCCTTAGCATGTACACTGCTCATATTCGCATCATTCAGACCACGAATTTCAGAAATATGAAGAGAAGCAGCCTCAGCTGCCAGGGCCCGCTCCATAGTTTGGGCCAATGTCAGGGTTGACTCGGCCAACAAACGTCTCTGCAAACCTTCGTCCCGTAAACCGCAAACCAAACAGTCCCTCAGGGTCGCATCCAGTTGGTCCCCGAAATTGCAATACTGTGCGAGATTCCGCAACTCTGATGTATACGCAGCAATACCTTCGTCCGCATGTTGGTTCCTTCGATGGAAACAAAACCTTCTATAGATCTCCGATGGTCTTGGAGAAAAGTGTGACTTCAGTAATGTCAGGATGTCTTGCAATGAAGGCACCTCAGGAGTAGCTGGTGACACCAATGAACGTATAATCTTGAAGGTCCTTGTCCCACACACACTCAGGAACACAGCTTTCTGACGCGCTGGGTCGATAATAGCATTAGCCTCCAGGTAAAATTGCACTCTGGAGGCATAGTCATTCCAGGAAACTGGGCGCGATACATCAAATTCCTCTAAGTGGCCCAGGGCTGCCATCATGAAGCAGATGAAGGAAAAAAGTTCGCACTGCAACTACTGGATGTGATAAACCTTGGAATGTCACACAATCCAAGGTCTTGTCGACTGCGCCAGTTTAATGTTCTTCCATCATAATACCTTTCTTACATTCAGTTAGTAGTAACAATTCCATCACCCAGTTGCACAGAGGGGAAGGACCCCTTAAACATCATCCGTAGTCACATCATGTTAGCTGGAGCAAGACTAACTTATAACAATCAGTACCCAGTATTTATACCCACATAACAAGTGTAGTTCCACCCATAAAACCCGTTAGCAATAGAAACAACAGGTTAGAAGTATAACAAGCAACCTCTTGCAACACCGGTCAAAGTGCGCAATGTAACAACGTATGCAAATATAATACTAAGAATTGAGTCAATACACACCACAAATACAGTTTAAAACTAAAATCAAGTTTGTTTTAATTTCAAAATCAGTTTGATTTCTAAATCAGTTACATTTCAAAACTGATTTCAACCGCAAACTAAAATCGAAATGAAAACGAATTTGTACTGCTCAGGACGAGAACCGCCAGGGGGGTTCTACCACAATGTATCGAAATGTATCGAACGTGCATCAAACACATTTTCGCCTGTATTGATCGTGTATCGGACACATTTACGCCGTATAGATCGTGTATCAAACTCATTTGCGCCATATCAGTCGTGTATCAAACACATTTACGCCGTATCGGTCGTGTATCTAACACATTTACTCCGTATCAGTCATGTATCGAACACATTTACGCCGAATCCATTGTGTATCGAACAGATTTACACCCGTATTAATTGAACGTGCATCGAATATATTTACGCCATATTGATCATGTATCCAACACATTTACACCGTAAATTTACACTGTATCGGTCGTGTATCGAACACATTTACGCCGTATCGGCCGTGTATCAAACACATTTACGCCGTATTGTTCGTGTATAAAACGCATAATTTACAGCATATTGAACATATATTGAACACATGCAGAATCGTTCATGTATCGAATATATTAACCCACTATCTATCGTGTACCGAACACATTTACGTTGTATTGATCATGTATTGAACACATGTTTACCGTATTTATCGTGTATAGCCATCGCGTATCAAACACATTTAGGCCATATATTGATCGTGTATGGAACACATTTAGGCTATGTTGATCATGTATCCAACACATGTTCATCCCTATAGGTAGCACAATGACGTCCAACGGACGTCATGTTTTGGTCTAATGTCTGACATTTGGAACATGCACGTCTAATGGACGTCTATGGACGTCATGGTCCGGACGTCGGACATTAGACCAAGATATGACTTCCAACGGACCACACTTGCACCAAATGGGACGTCCAGTGGACGTCCACTTAGACCACATTGTGCTACCTGGGTCGTATTTATCGTGTATCAAGCACATTTCAGCTGTATTGATCGCATATATCGAACTCATTTAGGCTGTATTGATCGTGTATCGGACACATTTAGGCCGTATTAATCATGTATCGAAGATATTTATGCTGTGGCGATCATGTATTGACCTCTGCCAATGATGCTGTATTGATCAATACATATTAAAAGTGGTTGATAATGCCTCAATGATCAATATTGAATAGAGTACATGTGTTTGATACACGATCGATACGGCGTAAATGTGTTCGATATACAACCGATACGGTGTAAAGGTGTTCGATACACGACCGATACGACGTAAATGTGTTCGATACACGATCGATACAGCGTAAATGTGTTCGATACGCGATCTATACGGCGTAAATGTGTTCGATACTCGATCAATACAGGCGAAAATGTGTTTGATACACTTTTGATACATTGTGGCGGTTCTGGGACACCCCCCCCCCCCCGCACCCTGGTGGTTCTCGTCCTGAGCACTAGAACTCGTTTTCATTTCGATTTTAGTTTGCGTTTGAAATCAGTTTTGAAATGAAACTGATTTAGAAATGAGACTGATTTTGAAATGAAAACGAACTTGATTTTAGTTTAAAACTGTATTTGAAATGCAACTGATTTTGATTTACAACTGAAACTGATTTTGATTTGTAAATGAAATCCATTCGGTTTATTATACATTATCGATATCGTTCTGCTTTCGCAGTGGCGTTTATGGGCCACCAGCCCTTATATGGTATGCAATAATTACATGGAAAATATCAATGGGAATAAAAACTGCATTTTATAAGGGAATGCACTTTACTTATATGGAAAGCCACAGAGAGCTAGATTCAACTGTAATCTGATGATTTTCCGCTTGCTAGTCTATTGCATAAAATAGTAAAAAAGTGTTATCCACTGCACATTTGCAATGAGTTACCAACAATTAAAAACAGCACCCGAAGATCTCTTATGGAAATTCCAAATATATGGTCCATATCTGCATGGAGTTTCATATCTGGTTTGTTTTATCTGGCCATATCTAAAATTGGCCCACATTTGCCTTGATGTGGCCATATATGCCATGAACTGTCCATATCTGAAAGGGCATGTCCGTATATGCCTGACTTCCAATGGATTCACTATATCAGGAAATTATTATTAAATATTTATAAAGACGTTGTCTATGTCAAAGACGTTGTTATGCAAATGATGGGAAATGCCAGTCATTTTTTATGCTAGGCTTCTCAACCATCATCCACAAACTGCAGTCAAGGAATACTAAGGGTGGGGTTATGGAATGGAGACTCGCTATAGCCGAACGATGTGGCTAGGTCTGTGGATATGCATTTTAGCTCAACTTGTGTGAAGGTAAACTCATCAACACATTGCCTTTTTCAAACCAAAACAAGGTCAGTTTCTTGTACGGGTTATTTATGATGTTCTCTGGTCAAAAAATATGACAT
>JAVBJR010000839.1:0-3357 GCA_031546965.1 Dysgonomonas sp. | reverse complement strand
TGGGCGTAATAATGATCGCAAGCAAATACGAAAAATATACAAACAAACTACGATGTATAGCAGATAATGGCCATATGCACAATTTTCTTCAAACGCTTTAGTTTTTCTAAAATAAATTGTGGCGCAAAAAATGGTCCATTCATCCCCGGTCTCCCCTATGCATCATGGTGTCATTGTCCCCCCCCAAAAAATCACACTGCACTCTTGAGTGTGGAAGGACATTTAGGCTTAATCACATGTATACTCTTATTGCACGTGAAAGTGAATTGTTTGCATTTCCCGCGGTCCACCGAGCAGTTCGCAGTTTAGGGCCACGTGCCCAAACTGTACACTGTCAACACAGTTCACGCAGGGGTTGACCTTTCACCTTTGAGCACGTCGATTCTCACGCCCTCTGGTGGCCAACTCAATTAACGACGTTCTGCCACCGTCATCCGCCTAATAACATCGATTCCCACATCAACACTTACTATAATAAATATATACTAAATATACAACAAATGTAATCTGAATCCGCAAACGCAATAAAACGCCTTAAACCACGCCCACTTCTTCGCGTATTAAATAGAGTGAACTTGGCCACCTGATAAGTTGACCACTGTATATAAAATTGCTCCATTTACAATTTCCTGTCCTGTAATTTGACACCATGATAAGGAAATAACCCAAAGAATTAATTTGTATGCAATTCCTGGTCATAGGGGTTTTTTGTGACGGTCATCGGCCAATTGGTTTCACGGTGGCTGCCAAAATTTCCCCGGAATGGCGTACTGTACTACTGTATAATTTTAATTCTGGCTGTCATTGTCCATGTGTAAATATTGCATATTAGTAGTACAGTGCCCTATATTCATTTTTAAAGGAATTTTTTAATATGCTGACCACCTGTTAAAGTTGACCGGATTTTGTTTGGAACCTCGAGTGGTCAACATACACAAGTTTCACTGTATATTACAAATGTAATCTGAATAAAAAAACACAATAAATTAACGCCTTTTAAACCACGCCCACTTCTTCAAAAATTAAATATAAAATATGAAAAATAAATATAAAATTAGTATGAAATAAATCTAAAAAATAAATATGAAATATGTAATAAAACTAAAATAAGTATAAAAATCTAAAAATATACAATATAAAATAAATACACAATAAATTAAAATATATAATAAATGTGAAATAAATGTGAAATAAATATACAACAAATTAAATTATAAAATAAATGTGAATTAAATATGAAATAAATATATAAAATAAAGAAACAAATATTAAAATGTGAAATATAAAAATCTAAAAAATATACAATATATAATAAATATACAATAAGTTAAAATATACAATAAATGTGAAATAAATACAAGAAATAAATACACAGAAAATAAATATGAAACAAATAAACAAAATGTGAATATAAAACCAAATGTAAATACAAAAGCAAATGTAAATATAAAAAATTTGAAATATAAAATAAATATAAAAGAAATATGAAATAAATATAAAATAATGTATAAAAAAACAGGCAATTTGTAAACCGCGACTGCAGTCAACACTGGACATAATTTACGGACTCTCCCTACTGGTTTCAACGTTCGGGGAGAAAGGGGGAGGAGCTTATTCACGGTTTTAGAGATTTGCGAAAAGCGGAAATTGGAGCTTCCGGAAATGGACTTTTGGCCCAATGCTGTATATGGCCATACCATCATCCACTATATAGTATACACATAAAAGAATAGAAATAAAGTGGCGTGTGGCAAAAGGGCCTTTTCCGTCTGGATTTCCGGGTCAACGAGTGCCCAACAACAATGGCCCTTACACACAGTGTATAACAGTCTCCCCCTGGCGGCCATCGCTGGCAACATCGCTATAAACAATGACATAAAGCCCTTGGTCGTCCAAGCGTAAAAATGTTCCTTCACCACACACATTGGTCTCCATTAACCGAACCAAGATGGCCGCTACAATGGCGAAGATAGAAAGAGAAACAACTTCCGGTTCCCCCAATAACCCAATGAATGAATCAAAGAATGAATGAATGAATGAATAAGGACCAAAACCGACGAAAAACGATACAACAAGACAGATATGTTGCTTTTCTTTCCGCATCACGTGACCATAGACCGCCATAGACACATGGCAACCGGAAGTGCATCGACACAAAAAGCCAAGCCACGCCCTTCTTATCTGGCCGCCATTTTGTTCCATTAAAAACCAACCACCCCTTTCTTTCATCCATGAATTTCACTATACAACAAAGTGAATACTAACACAAAAGCCCAATGTAAGACAAATAACGTCCATTCAACGTTTGTGCAACGTTTGTGCAACGTCCCACTCACTGCTCTATACAGTGAAACAGTCAACAATAAAAATATAGATTTCATGAGGGGGGGTCGTATATAAACTATGTATGTATATTGGGTTATAAAAGGGAAATATTTATGTGCGCGTCCTGCGGTAAATAGTTCTGGATTCTGCCGCATAGCGGCGCTGCGTTCAACTCGGTCTTTCCCCTCATAAAATCATTTTCAGTGCGAGATAAACAAATTCAGCTGTTTTGACGTCATCTATATACACCATAAACATCAATGTAAAGAAAACATTGACTGTATTCAATATTCAAACAAAATCATGTTTATAAAATGTATTATTATTATAAAAGCCAGATGATAAAATGTATTATTATAATAAAAGCCAGATGATAAAATGTATTATTATAAAAAAACCAGATTATAAAATGTATTATTATAAAAACCACATTATAAAATTTGTTATTATAAAAACATTAACAGGATTATAATTTATTATTATAAAAACCACATTTTAAAATTTATTATAAAAACCTGATTATAAAATGTATTATTATATAAAAACCAGATTATAAAATGTATTATTATAAAATGTATTGTTATAAAAGCCACATTATAAAAATTATTATAAAAATCACATTGTCAAAACAATATCATAAAATGTTATAGTACAAACTACATTATAAAACTTATTATTATAAAAGCCAGATTATAAACTTTTTTTTAAACCAGATTATAAAATACGGTTTATAAATTTATTATTATAAAAACCACATTATAAAAATGCATTAGTATAAAAACCACTTAACAATTATTATTATAAAAGCCAGCTTATAAATTTATTTTAAAAACGAGATTATAAAATTTATTATAAAAATCACATTAGCCCAGTTCAATATCTCTGATTATTTGGTTTATGTGGATTATATAAACTCGCTACGTTTGACAGTTTATGCAATAAAGTGTTGCCAAAAGCTGCAATGTTTGTAATATTGAATGAATTCATGGATTATTGGTGGCTTTTCACTTGGTTTCTGGCAGATCTTCTTCA
>JAVBJR010001157.1:0-3026 GCA_031546965.1 Dysgonomonas sp. | reverse complement strand
ATTAGTCCAAAAATTCAGTAAATAGTGTCCATATGAACTGGCCATTTGTTTAAAGAAATTGCACAGCACGATTTTGTTATTTTATTTTCAGTATATCCTAGAATTATATTTGTCAACTGTTACCTGACATTTATTTTCATTATTAGTGAGTAGTGCCAATAGTCTAGCCCCCCCAACCTATCCTATACGTCAGCACAGTTTTCGAGAATCAAAATAAAAAAATATTGAATTCTCAATCCTATTGTTACAATTGAGGGTGGCCGGAAAGAATTTTTTTGTTTTAGCTTCCGCGATTCTATTTACAAACTATGGGTATGCCAAAATCCCCCCAACAAACAACCCAGCGGTCCATAAACTACTACCTTTACTTGCGACGCACTATAATATATTTCCAAACCAATTTTGAAAAAAATAACTTGCCTTCCATGTAACTAAAGATCTCAGAGAAGAATGAATAGCAGAAATGCAATTAGGAAGGTAGAAACACAAATAAGTTCAGGTCCACCTCAATTGGTCAATCAGGAATGAGTATTCCAGAATATGGTAATTTGACGCTCGAAAACTGTGATTACGTATAGGCTAGGTTGGAGGGGGGTAAATACAGGAATTGGGCTAGACTATTGGCTCTTCTCACTAATAATGAAAATAAATGTCAGGTAACAGTTGACAAATATAATTCTAGGGTATACTGAAAATAAAATAACAAAATCGTGCTGTGCAATTTCTTTAAACAAATGGCCAGTTCATACGGACACTATTTACTGAATTTTTGGACTAATCGTAAATTTCCCTGTGTTTTCCCTGTCTTCCAATCTACTTTTCAGTTCCCTGTCTTTTCCCTGTTTTCCCTGTTTTCCCTGTCGCTGGGCACCCTGAAATAGTATGAGAAAATGAAAATATTAGAAACAGCAGAGAAATTTAAAGACAAAGTTTGAGGTAAGTCCAATTACAAAAGTCATAATTTGTGTCAAAAACTTTGCTGCACAATCACAACAAAATCTGCTCAATATTTGGCAATTTAAACGATAGTGAACAGGATAAACAGCAGCCTTTAAGAGCATGTGCCACCCCTTTGGCCGCGCCCTCTTTGCTCACCAGGGGGCGCTGATTTTGCCATGTATTCCTATGGATGACATTTTTCCACATTTTTCCACGTTTTTTCATAATAATTGTGATCCCATTTTTTCCGCAATTTTTTAAACATTCTTTAAGGTGTTTTGAGTGTCTTAGTTGTGCCATATTTTTCATAACCTTTTTGGGTTTATTATGAAAAATAAAAAAAGGCTTGTCATTGACCATCATGTGTCCCTTACCCTATAAGTCTCAGATTTTAATTTTTTTTAAATGTTTTTCCAGCATTTTGACATGTGAGCACCTCATTTTTTTTTTAAATTAAAAATTAGTACTGTCAATACTATGCATTTTTAATTTTTCGTAAAATAAATTGTAATACCAAGTTGGGGGTAGTGCAGAGGGATTAGTGGCCCCACACCTGGTGATGATGGGAGGGCGCCCCTAACATCTGATAAATTGACACTAAATACATGTGCAAACAACAAAAGAATAAGAAATAATTAATACAGGTCGTAATTAACATGTTTGATCGCCTCAGAAACGAAAGTACCATGCATAGTTCAAGGCAAATCCTCCAAGGCAAGTCCTCCAATTGAGCTTTTACTATAAATGTCATTCAGATATTTAATTAAACAGACATCGATTAAAGTTGTTTACTGAGAATGACACCACTCCATGACAATTTGAATTAATGAAATCTTCTGACCATATTGACTTTGCAAATAAAAATATATCTGCATTGGGCTCGTGGATAATCCTCGAGCCACACACAATATTCTCCTTTGGGAAAAACATGATATTCGACAAGCTGATGACAAGAAACTTTAGTTGAAATAGGAATCGGGAATCACTAAGATTAGTAGCCTTGACTATAATGTATTATCAAAGGTTCTCAATGGAGGTAATTGAAGTAAACAAGTCAAAGCGAGCTTGTTGTTGGTGGAATTGGACTGTTGCGTGGGAGGTCTCTGGTTGCCATGTGTAGGTCTCCTCAAACCCTACATTATTGAATAGATTCCAGTTAAGAGTCTCCATTCAGACGGAATTCACAAGCAAAAAAGCTGATCATTGCACGCATTCTCCGCACAGCAAGCAGGATCTTAATATTAGTCATTAAAATGCGCTAAATGCGGGGGGTTTTGATAAAACTGAACACATATAACGTGTTGAAAAAATACCTTATACTAAAATAGTCCCAACATATATTCACAATAAAAAAGAAATAATTAAACGGAAAGAGCACATCATGGGCCTTTGTAGAACAGTTCAAGAAAGATTGTGGTCGAGACGGCCCCTCCCACGACCTTACTGCTGGTTTTTGGGAGGATTTGCTATATTTGAGGCTTGCTGTTGCATGTTCACCTTTACCCAGCAACGTCATAATTCGGAATGCACCTGCAAGCCTCAAATACCCAAAGCCCCCAAACCAGTAGTCAGGTCGGAGGAGGGGTCCTCTCGACCGCAATCTTTCTTGAAACGGACAGTACTAAAACTGTGTTTATGATTATTGCAACATGAGGTGAAAAAAGAGAGGTAAACTAATGTACACAACTTTTTAAGCAATGACTGCAAATAGCAATAACTGCAAATAACAATTGCAATATTTGAGGATATCTCGGCAGCACGATTTTTATAAGTGCTCCTTTCAACACGTGATCTGTGTTGGCGTTATTGCCAGTGATTTTATGCAGCATCCTTAATTTTGTAGGCTTTCTCTGACCGCTATGAGGGAGTTAGGGAAAAATCCGTACAGGACGACGTAAGAGACGTATGACGTCATTCGACGTCCGCTTAAGTGTGAGAAGATTGCAGGTGAAGCTTGCCAGATGACGTCATACGTGTTAGGAAAAAATTACGTTATTCACTATATAGTGGGGCCAAACTGAGAAGAAACTCGTAGCTCCGCCCTCATATGGGTGTGCAAGGAGTTAGATACTTAGGTTTAGGAGTGG
>JAVBJR010000203.1:0-3269 GCA_031546965.1 Dysgonomonas sp. | reverse complement strand
GACGTTATACAATACAATGCAATGCAATTCAATACAATAAAATATGTCAGGCAACTACCCTGTGAGAGAAGATGTGCTGCCGCATCTATAGTCGGGGTCTCTGCTTCTGCAATTTGAAACGGTGTCCCATTGTCTTACTCTCCCCAACAAGCTGGAAAAAGTGGTCAGTCCCAGTGTAATTAATGCATTGAATAAACTTATTAACCTAAATTAAGTCCCCCCGAATTCTACGTCTTTCCAATGAAAACTTAAGCGCCCTCAAACGGCCTTCATATTACAAACCCCACATCCCACTGATCAGTTTTGCCACCCTTTTCTGAATCCTCTCTAAAGCTTGAATATCTTTTTTGTAATACGGGGCCCAGACCTGCACACAAAATTCAAGGTGGGGTCTAACTAGGGACCAATATACCGGTAACCACACCTCCCTTGAACGACTCTCCAACCCCCATCTCATCATACCCAAATAGAGTTACCCTTCCTACAAGCAGCCAGACTTTGCGCTGTAGGCTTTAATGTGTCCTCAACAATAATCCCCAGGACCCTATCTTGAGTAACAAGAGTAACAAGAGTAACAACTTGCAACGTTTTACCATCCATCGTGTATTCTGCCCCAGAATTTTTGGTCCCAATATGCATCACCTTACACTTATCAACATTGAATTGCATATCCCACTTTTGAGCCCAATCCACCAATCTGGTCTAATCCCTGTGTAATTCCTGGTTTTGCTGCAGTGAATAAACAACACCAGCCAACTTGGTATCATCTGCAAACCTTCTAAGTTTAGAGAGGATACCTTCCTTTAAATCATCAATATAAACTAGAAATAACAATGGCCCTAATACCGATCCCTGAGGCACACTACTATTAACCCCTAACCAATCTGAATGTTCCCCGTTGATAACTACCCACTGTTTTCTATCTGTCATCCAATTTTTAATACCTCGTAGCAGGTTCCCTATCACACCCTTTTTCTCAGCTTTCGAATAAGTTTACTGTGGCCTACTTTATCAAATGCCTTTGCCAAATCCAACAACAAGATATATACTGTTCAAATGGAGAAGAACACACAGTTCACAAAAAATCCTCCTTGCAGTTGTCACACACAGTCGCAATTAGAAAATTAAGCTCACTCTTTTACTTCACCAATAGGGTGAATAAGTCTTCTTGTAGCTTCGGCCCAACCATCAGCTTCTCATTTAGGAAAACTCCAGCTGCTGACCTTGACGAGGCATCAAAAACCACTCGTACCTTTGTTGTCGCACTGCTAGCTTTTATCACTGGATGATGCGGCAAATAAAAGGACATCTCTGGGGATACTTGTTGCAATTGAGGTTTAACCACAGACATGTCCTAACTGTTCATACTCATTCATAAATTGCACATACGAAGTCCGAAGGGCCTTATCTCGATTCAATCTTCTTTCAAGCTGGTTGAATCTACGCATGGCAATGGATCTTGAATTCCCCAATTCCTTGGTATCAGGACGAAATGGCAGTCTCACTACGAACCGGCCAGTTGAATCCCTTGAATAGGTTTTTGTAAAGTGTTCCTCACACTTTCTTTCTTCTTCTGTCTGTACACACGTTAGAGGTATGTTTTCCACTTCCCAGAACCGTTGAAGTATCGCATCAGTGTCCACTGTGGCATGATGAACGTCAACCCTCTGGCAAGTGGCTGGACCACTCAAGCCACCAACAACTGGGCCTAAGACTACCCAACCCAGAGCAGTCTCCAATCCAACTGGCAAGCCAACACCTCCACTGCAATAACCAGGATGTACCCGTTGGCCGTAAACATCAGCTCCTAGAAGGATATCCACTTGTCCAGGCTTAAAGAAATAGGAATCAGCCAGACATAGACCCTTCAAATGGGCACAGGCCCTTTCATCCACTGGGTTATTCGGGAGCATATTGGCAATTTTTGATAAGACCAATGCTGTCACTTCAAAGATCTCTTTCCCCTGGAGCGAAGTAAAAAACAGCTGCACGCAACTGCGAACAGTTCCCACTCCAATTGATACCATACCAGAAACTGAAGCACTGATTCTGGTACGTGGAAGAGCCAGACCTTGAACACATCGCTCAGTGTTGAAAGATCCCTGTGATCCATTGTCCAAAAATGCACGACATACAAAACTCTGCCCACAAGTGCCTTGGACTCTAATCAGGGCTGTAGCAAGTAGCACCTGTGGAAACGTTTATGAGGCACCACCACTACTCCTGATGGGTCTGTTGAGGTAAGAACTTCTGAAATATGAATTAACATATGGTGGTGCTTGTGACACTTGCGACAATGTCTTGCTGAACATTTCTGCGCACAATGTCCCTGACGAAGGCAATTGAAGCACAATCTGAGCCACTTGGTAGCATCCATCCTCTGCTGGACAGACATCTTCAGAAACTCCTCACACTTGAATACTGCATGCTCCCCTTTGCATACTTCACACAACAAGGTTGTAATCCCAGCTGACACAGCGAGGGAGTTCATCAGCATCAGGGCTGGCTTCTTCTTAGATGGGACATTAGCAGCTGCCACCACTGCAGTAACCCCAGCATGATGGTCCAGGAAGGTCAAAAAAGACTTCATGGTAGGTAGCTTTGACTCCCCCAAGGACCGTTCCCACTGCAGTCTTGACTCTGCATCCAATTTCTGTGATACCAGACGCACCAACATCAAGTCAAATAACTCTTCTCTGGTCAACTTCATTACTTCTAGTGACCGGACACATTCTGAAGTAGTGTCAATCAGCTTGCGCAAAGCCTCTGCAGACATCACCAGAAGGCTGGGTTGTGACATCAGGCACTCCAAATGAACACGGATTAATTCACGTTTGCATTCATATCTCGCCAATAACAACTCCCACGCTTCAATGTAATTGGCTTCAGAGATTTCAATGCTCTGAATAAGCAGCGCTGGCTCACCTTTCAGAGACACCTTCAAAAAATACTGTAATTTTTGGGCACCCGTCAACGTTGAGTTATCATGTATCAAGGCTTTAAACAAGTCATGGAATGAAAGCCAAGCACACAGGTCCCTGGAAAACACTGGTGGATCAAGACGAGGCAAGCGCACTTCTGTGCCTGTACGAAAGGAACTAGATGGGGGCAGCAACGTTGGCATTGATCTGTTTAACGCTGCCGTAACATCCAGCTGCCTGGTCATCAACACTCCCAAAGATGCCTTCTTCTTGTTGATCATCTCGGCCATGTCGAAAAACTGTTTTTCATATTGCTCATATTGTTCATCAGAGCTATTCACACTAATC
>JAVBJR010000580.1:0-7977 GCA_031546965.1 Dysgonomonas sp. | reverse complement strand
TAAAACAAAATACGGAAAAAATTGGATCACAATTATTATGAAAAAACGTGGAAAATGTCTCCCATAGGAATACATGGCAAAATCGGCGCCCCCTGGCGGCCAAAGGTGCCGGGGCAAAAGCTGTAGCACATGCTCTTAATGTGGTAAATATTAAATTCAACAAATGGGTAGAGACGTTTCTCTCCTGTTCAACATTGGACGCTTCTTCTCTGTTGGAACTTTCATTTTCATTGGTATTTAATGAGACTGTCTTGTGCATGTCATTTTCAACGATTTCGGAAGACTGTGTCTCGATGCTGAAATGTGCAGCAACTGCAGTAACATTGTTACTTCTGGATAAATTAAATTCAAAATAATTTCAAGAAATACATTATAGCAATATAGTACAAATATGAAAGGTAATGTGGACAAAAATATTACTTACATATATGAAACACTCAGCACATTTTCAATTGGTTGAATGTCTGATCCAGAAGTAATTTGGCTTCTTGTTGAGCTATGTTCACGAACCCACAATGTATTTCATTGAACTGAAAGTGATGGCAACTTGGAATACTCATCGCGGTCTATGTATTTTTTCCGTTTCTGACGTGGTATATTTCCTTAGCAAATTACAGAAATCATAATTTAAATTGTTGTTAGGGTAGTTAAAACAAATGATGACCAATCTTAGACGAGAACAGCATTAACAGAAATAAAACATTTGCTTAGTTATATTTTATTTCATGTAAGCTATTTTTCAAGTAAAAAAGTTGACCATTTTAAGAAAACTCATAATCATTGATAGTCTCCCAGGACTGTAAATGTTTTTGTGTGTACAAATGTAATTCTAAATTTCCACAGAACTTCTAAAAGGTAAGCTGTCTGGCAATGCATTTATTTTAATATGTCGATGGACAGCTGCACTAGTTGTTCATATACGTATGCAATAAGGAAAGTATTTGCTGCTTTGTATTTAAAAATTCAAAGATGCTGTAATGCGAACTGTTATTTATTGAAGCCTTTAAGACATGTCTTACACTATTTTTAAAAATATTACCTTGCATGTGAAAGCATTTCTTGGCTCTAAGAAAAATAACACAGATTAAAGTTCAGAAAATGGTGTCAACAGTGTGTTAAGCAATTTCAATAAATGTTTGAACTATCAAACTTTTGTCAAACGTCATACAGTTCATTTAACAGATGCGAAGAGCAAGTTACAGTAAAGGTAACACATTTTACCTTTTTCAGGAATTACTTTATTGAGCGGCAAGCACCAAAGTTCAAATTTGGTGAAGTCGCAGAGCCATTTTACTGACAATGCTAATGAAATAAAACCACTGCATGGCTGCACCATTTCCTGATTTTGAACTTGTGTTATTGTTCCTCGTGCCAAGAAACACGCTGTACGACGTCACATGAAAGGTAATGTTTTTAAAAATAGTCTAAAGTTTTGACCAGTCACATTTTGCTTTACAGCATCTTTTAAATACAAAGCAGCTGATATACTTTAAAAGATTATCCTCATAGTCACGACATTTTCAAAATGCACATTATTATTTTCACCGAGTCCATGCAGAATGTGCACCTGCATAGCTTCATTTGGATTTCAGGCAAATTTGTTTCTCCTATAGTATAAACCATAAACATCAGTAGCCCATTTCGAAAAACCTAGATCACATCATCTTGATCTGACAAATAAATTCATTTGAGAAAAATTACATTTATGAGAAGAGATCGAGTACTGGCAGCTACATATGTACATGCACGTCAAAATGAACATGTTTCCTATTGCAATTGCAAAAATGTTTACTTGATATTTTAATAGCTTCAGGAATTTTAATTTTTAGACTGTTAAATTATTGTCAGATATGTTGTATTTATTGTGAAATATTTAATTCGGTAACAGCAATTCGACATTTTTTATCCCAGAAAATCAAAGCTATATAAATAAAATTGTCATATATCAAGATTAAATGCCAAGTGTTTAAGATAACAGCATAACAGAAATGTATATGCTCTAACTGGTATTTATGGTTTATACTACAAAACATGTATACCCCCACCGTGGAGTCTAAGGAATTTTCTTCAACAAAAGGGACCTTTCGGACAAAAGGAGGATTAGAGGGGGACCAGGCTCAATTAAAAGTCATATGTCCGTCGGAAACACTTGCAGCTTGGCCTAAACTGTTACAAATACCACGAGCTACAACATTGCAATTGGGTCAGATCAATTTGGATGTTTAGTTTCCAATTTGGAACATCGATGACCTTGAATATTTTACTCAAGGTCACAAATGGTTACTTATTCGGAGGGCCCCCTTGATACTCGTGCAGGACAATGAATCCATTTGTGAATACCTCTTACCGTTCCAAATTTATTGGAAGGTGCAAGAGACTTTTTGGACACCCTGTATATGTACGAGATATGAGCCGTTGACCCCGTACCCCTTGCGCGAGTTCGCTCCCGAGGGTACCCATTATGGTAGGCTTAACCGAGATATGAAATTACCTTTTCACAGGTGTGGAGGTGGAAAGTTTATTGAGACGGCGCTCAAAGAATATGGTGTCTCCTGTGGCTGCAGTGAGACGGATTTTATGATGTCAGTGATCCCTTCGGCCTTGAAGGAAGAAGCGAAGGAATGGTGGGTGTTCATAAAGGGGTTTTTGAGATGGGAACCAAGAATAATGCTTTTTGTAACCGTTTCCTACCTGAAGACTACAGATAAACCCTCCTCCGATAACTGAACCTCCGAACCCAATGAGATAGAGTCTTTGACAACCTTCATTTATGCTATAAATACTTACGTTCAAAGGATTTTGCCAATAGCTACTGATGCTGAAATCATAGCAAAGATAAGATATCAAGCCCATCCACGGAATAGGACCCTGATGGCTAACACCCTTTACACCACATTAAGTCAACTCGAAGAAGCTGCTCCAAAGTTGGAAGCTGCCTTGACAGCCATGGATAGATATGTTGCTACTCAACCAGCGAGTGAGTTGATGGACCCCGCGTTGGGTTATGTACAACCAAAGAAAACTGTTAGTGTGCAGGATCGTAATCAACAGCAAGGTCGCGACCGAAGTCAAGGTCGACCTCAACACCAGGATAGGAGACCACCTCAACAGCAGCAACCAGCTGCTCGCAGACCAACCAGACCACCTTTTGTAAGATACAATAATCCCCATCCAGTTACCCAACAGGTACAGGCCACTGGGGGAAATGCTGAACCAGTGAAGACTCCTGCTGCTGCTGCTGCTCCGAACACCGGAAGAACCACGACCCCTGCTGCGACTGGAGCGTTTCCAAAAGTTGCTGCCGAGCTGAGGAAATTCAACTGTTATTCTTGTGGGCAAGAAGGGCAATACGCCAATGCCTGCCCAAAGAAACCCACAAAAAGCTATATGAGCCAGCAGCACTTACCACCGAGGGTTACGGCCAGGTCTTTGCATCGGAACTAAAGACACCAAAGGAGCCCCGCAAGGACTTACCGGTGGACAATTTGCAAGAAGCGCAATGGACAGCCTACAGGGGAATCTTTTAGAAAGTTGTCGGAGGACAGGGTACCCCTACTTAACATTGTTTTAGCAGGTAAACCGGTACAGGCCCTCATCGACCTCGGAGCCTCTGGATGTATCATCGACTTTTAGATGTGTAGGATGTTGCCAGACATCAAGATTGACACTACGAGTGCCATTTGGATGGAGTTGGTCGCTGGTGAGACGATGGCCTATGGCGAGACCCTGATTAACCTGAGGTGGGCCTGAGGATGGAATGTCCTGTCGTTCGTAGTGGTGTCCAACGTCAACCAAACAGTAATTTTGGTAGAGATTTTGCGGGCAGCCGCTATCGTTTGAGACGTGGAAACCGGTATGTAGACTTCTAGAAAGCTTTCAGGAGTTGTAACCCTTTGAAGCCCCTGTGCGAGTTTTTTCAGCTCGAGTAATTGAAATGGATGAGTGGTGTGAGAGAGTATATATCTCCGACTTTACGGCTGTGCACAAGCCTATGCTGTTGGGATGACTGGAACACAACCTCGTCCTGTTTAAGTTCAAGCTTGGTGGAGCCGTAGGAATTTGTTTGCCACAGGATTCGTACCTTCAACCATGCCTCTGCTTGTTCAGCTTTCAGGCCTGAAAATGCAGCCAAGAGGAAATTGGTTGCTCAACATCTTGCAGACTACTTGAAATGCGGAGCCATCAAACTTTCCTGCTCAGTTTGGAGATCATCAACGGTGGTGGAATTTTAGATTCTGCGTGAACTTCAGAAAAGTGAATGAAATCACCATACCAGACAGCTACCCAAAGCAAATCATCAAGGACATCCTCTCACGTTTGGGAAAAGCTAAGTGGTTTACAGTTTTAGATGTGGAGAAGGGGTTTTTCAGATTCCTCTAGCTCCTGAAGACCGGGTGAATACAGCATTCTCCACCCATCAAGGCCTCTTCCAATTCACAGTAATGCCTTTTGGACTACGCAACACGCCGGACACGTTCCAAAGATTTATGGATGCAGTACTCGGAGATGCTGCAAAGAAGTGGGCTGAACCTTTCTTTGATGATGTCATCATTTACTCCGAGATGATGGAAGATCATCTGGAGCACTTGGAGGATGTTTTCGGGAGATTGGACCGCACAGGACTACGGATACGAATACATAATAATATTGTAAACTGAAATTGCGGTAATCGACTTTCTCTCTTGTTACTATTGTTTACTTCAAGTTATGTCACAGTCATTGACATTACTGACTTTGCGAACATGATGAATGTGATAAAGTGCTTCATTTTTGCAAATACGTAAAGCAAAATGTGAAATGTCGTTGCTAAACATTATTTGACCTACAACTGTTTGCTGTGAAATTCTCTATTGAGTTCAAGGTTTGCGTTTTATATAAATACAATTCTGGTTCTCACCCGGGTCATTCCATGTCAACTGAACCAAAGAGTTTACCTCACCGTCTCAAAATGGATTCATATTTTTCTGTTCAGCTTTATAGTTTGCGTTTGCAGTTTTATATAAATACAAGTCTGGTTGTCACGGGCCGCCCAATTTTGCACCGTACATGTATATTGCTATTTGTACAACGCTGCATTTCTGTATACATTGGGTTGCTACCAACAGGGAAAACAAGGAAAATCTGGAAAGCTCAGGGAATTTAGATTTTGGCTTAAAATTCAGGAAAACTCAGGGAATTTGCCAAAATGTTGTCAAAACTTGGAAAACTGAGGGAAATTCATATGCTTGAAAAGTGGTTAATTTTGTGGTGGCTTTATTTTCGAGATATTCGCGCACCTTCAATTTTTCGCGAAAATTTAAGCACCACAAAAATTTCATAACCATAAAAATTTTATTTTTCCTGTTCACAATTTTTTTATAAAAAGCTAATTCCATAATCTTCAAAACTATCAATAATCATATCAGCCTTTAATTTAATATTGTTAAAGGCATTAATTATTCATTTAGCATGTCCTTTAACTCTTTGTGGAATTCCTTTCCCTGCAGACAATGCAGCAAGTTAACAATAATTAGCAACACCTGAACAGTAAGAGGTACGGGGTAAGCTCAGTGTTTAAAAAAGGAGTATTTTCCAGGAAAATAAGATAATGGAAAATCAATTTTCAATAGAGCAATGGTGTATAACTGACGTGATAATACTGCTATTCCGCAAAAGTAAAGTCACCGCTGAAGCTCTAAAATTAATTTTCCACAAAAATTTAGCCGCGCGAATTCATAGTCTTTTATAGTAAACGTGCGTCCTGAAAGTTTTTAATTAAAGTTATCCAGAAAAGTGTTTGCAATAAAATATATATTTGTTTAAAGGAGAACTGACACGGTTTGGTAAGGTACCCTGATAATCAGCTAGTAAGTAGTTATTGTGTCCCTTATAACACTGGCTAAAGCAGAAATCGATTAATAATTGAAACAAAAAAGTTATTAGCGTTTTACTGAATGCGCTGCCAAAGCGTTTCCATGGAAACGGCACTGAAAACGGCACTGGGAATCGAGCGGCATGCGAGCGGCTGTGAGTATAGGGCGCTCATTGTTCGCCTCGCGTGAAATACATCGATGACGGGAGAGCCGTGTTTTCAAGATTGGCTGAGCTAGGATTGGGCGGGTCTTCAATGCATTCGTTTGCATTTGGAAATGCAGTTTGTACGATGACGTCATTCACTAGGATGTCATTGGTTGAAGACGTTTCATTCGTTTTGAAGCAACATGCACTTCATACTGCGCTATTGTGACAGCACAAGGTGTGACGTCGCAAATCGGTAAAAGGCTAATAACTTTTTTCTTCAATTTTTAATCGATTTCTGCTTTAGCCAGTGTTATAAGGGACACAATAACTACCGTAAAGTTCCGTGTATAACGCGCACCCTCATTTCTGGCAAAAAACTGACATTTTTTTATTAGATAACGCGCACCCCATGTATAACGCGCATGTTGCGGGTGAGCGGTGCACATGTTACCGTGAGTTTGGCCACAAAACCGGTTTTAACCGTTAAATAACGTTTTTTTCGAAAAACATCTGTGAAGATAAAATAACCGGAGCGTTTCAAAACATACAAACTAGTTTTAGTTATGTTAGGTTAATTAGTTCTGTCTCTGTAACTTAAAATATCGTAACTCTCTAACAAAAAGTTAGAAATCATTCACTATTCCTTCCGACGATGAGAATTAACGTTAGATAACGCGCACCCCATGTATAATGCACACCTCCACTTTTTGGAAAAAAAAAGATTTTCCATTAGATAGCGCGCGCGTTATACACGGAACTTTAGGGTACTTACTAGCCGATTATCAGGGTACCTTACATAACCTTGTCAGTTCTCCTTTAAATGCAATCCCAAAATAATTTTAGTCATTTTATTCTTGAGAAACCTTATCTCAAAAAATATTATCGTATATGAGCTACATTTGAAATGGCCTGATCTTTATTCAAGGGTACATGTGTTTGTGTATAGACATAGTTCATAATGTAGCAATAGCCATATTCACTTTTCATATGAAAATCACTATTTTAATAATATTGCATACTCTGTGGTCATGCGACTTGGCCATGATCCTCGTATAAATAAAATTATGCTATTGACACGAGGAGTGAATATGGCAATTGTTAAATTATATTTGATTCCTATAAATTACTTCATTATATCTATCTATCTGAAGTGTAACTGAAATTGCCTACACTCCTTCCTGCAAAACAAATGTTTAAATTTTATTTTTACAGATCATGCCGTATCATGTAACAGGTTAGCACGCTTGCGTGCTTGCTAAGGTAATGAATAGGATAGGAGGGGGCCTCCGGGTTAACACACTGCTAGTGTATAAGACCCGTTAGCATCAGGATTATTATTATTATTATTATTATTATTATTATTATTAACAAAAGCCCAAAAATTATTGATGTCAACAAAAATGGCCTTTTGCAAGCTGTTACATATGCATTTTTGGAAGGAGCGCCAGACACTTCCAACCTTGAATTTAAAATTTGGAACACAGAGTGGCAGGACTGGACTGACACAGAATGAAGGATGTACCAGATTCCTGCAAATTGAAAATTTTGATTATTTCTCCTTTGTCACAACCACATTTGGTAGACTTTGAACCAAATTATGGAAATGGTGCAAACCAAGAGGATGTGTAGGACATGTTTGCACCAGTAGATATCAGTGAAAGTAGTTCCGCAAGCAGCCATAACTTTGACCAACCAACTTACAGTGCTTGGCAAGAAAATACTGAATTAAATGCGCAGAACAGCAATCTGAACTGCTTGTTGAAGAAAATCAATCACAATTGAGTGCCATAAAAGAAAGGCAACTCAGAAATGCAAATTTCAACCTTTTAAATGCTTGCAGGGTGCAAAGTTCAAAAATAAAAAATATTATAGGAAAAATAGGAATTTTATGTCAAAATATAGGAAATTATAGGAATAAAACAAACTGGTTTTAAATTATGCATATACAGTAAAACCTTGTTAATACGAATCCTTTTA
>JAVBJR010000723.1:0-2989 GCA_031546965.1 Dysgonomonas sp. | reverse complement strand
TTGTCTGGCATTGATCACATGAAACCATTAAAATTTTTAACACATTGATGTAACCTAATAATATAAAAGCTGCTAGTTTAAATATTTTTAAAAAGTTTAATTAAAGTTTTCATCGGATGAAAATTTACGCAAAGTTGTCGTAGAGAGTTTATTAATCTGTTTATTTTATTAAGGCTCCTTATTTACTCGAATTAAAAGTTTATCAGCTCGACTAAGACATGGTGAAAGTTTAATTTGTGTTTTCTTTTGCTTTGCCCTCATTTTATTTGACCCAATTGAGAAATTGCAACTTCAAACAAACTAAATTACACAAGGAAAAGAAAAAACTTTTCCATATTCATCTTCCTAATTGGGGGATTTTTTTAAATTGGTGGTGTGATGTACTATATGTATACATTTATGAAATACTTTCACAAATGATATGCTACAGGTTTCCACCGTAAAAAAATGGGTATTGTTTGATAATTTTATTTGGCGTAACGCCCACTTTACGCCGATTATCCAATCGCAAACTTTGGCTCGTTTCCCGGCAAGCAACAAGAACCAAAGGTGCTAGTTTCTTGGATTGGTACACACAACTGAGACATCGTATGATTGATGTTGTTGACTGGGTGTTAGTTAGTGTCAGTTGCAACATTGTTCCGCGTTAAGTGGAATGTTACGGTGAGAACTTTGCGTGGAGTTTTCGCGAAGTTTTCGTGAAAGTTTAAACGAAGAGTTACTCAGATGAAGTTTGCCAGGGAAAAAGTGGCCTTGAGGATAACCAGTAAGTTTACATTTCCAAATCTTACCTGGAATTTAGAACATGATTGTATGTGAAGGAATTTATTTACCTGTGTTTGCGCCAAACAAGCTTGCGATAAGTGAGTTTACGGTCGGATAGTCGCGAAATCCTAATCATGCTATTCAAATATTCCCATTTTAAACGTGTTCCAAGGTTTATTAGTATAATTGAAAGGTAAATTACGATTGTAATTATTTACTGTATAACTTGCCTGTCTCGTTTGCGCTAAGTAAGTTTGAAGTTTGTCAAATTAGTTTGAGGCTTTGCGGTTGGATATTCGTGAAATCCTAATTAAGGTATACTAATGTTATTATTTTAAGCATATTCAAAGGTTTATTAATACAATTGAGGGGTAAGTTGTGTTTGTTTTTGATTATTTACAGGATACCTAATTTACCTGCCTTATTTGCGCTAATAACCTTGAGCTAAGTAAGTTTGTGACAAGTTTGCGCTTGGTAAGTTTGCGCTAAGTTAGCGCTAAGTAAGTTTGCGTCAAGTTTGCGCTAAGTAAGTTTGTGCTAAGTAAGTTTGCGACAAGTTTGCGCTAAGTAAGTTTGCGCTAAGTTTGCGCTAAGTAGGTTTGCGACAAGTTTGCGCTAAGTAAGTCTGCGCTAAGTTTGCGCTAAGTAAGTCTGCGCTAAGTTTGCGCTAAGTAAGTCTGTGCTAAGTTTGCGCTAAGTAAGTCTGCGCTAAGTTTGCGCTAAGTAAGTTTGCGCCAAGTCAGTGGATTTGCGCGAAGTCAGTGCGCTTAGATCTTTGTAAAATGCTAATTATTTAAATAAGTTTCTATAAAGTCTGCAATAAAAAGTTAAAATGCGTATTAATATGCGTGTACTTATAAAGGTAAACAACGAATGTGATGATTATTTACTATTGTGTTGTGGTGTACGTTTCACTGCGTTTGTTTCAGTGCAGGTTTGACCTTCGCGATGAAAGGGGTGGGAGGATTTATATATGTTAATATTTGTTGAATTTGACATGAATAATTCAAGGTAATCCTTCAACTCGGTTCCTTTCTACCTGTGCAGTGACTGTATGCATAATAATAATAATACATAAATGAATAAATTCAAGGTTCCCACTTAAAAACCTATATTGAAATTAAGAACATTTTTTCTTTCAAATATCCTTTAAAACCTATAAATGCCTATACTTTGAAACTCAAAACCTTTATATGTATTGTGTCTAAGACCTACTACTATAAAAAACCAATATTGATGTGTCTAAGACATAAAAACCAATATTTAGAACTTATTAAAACCGATATTTTGATGGTTAAAATCTATAAAATCCTATAATATGGATATTTAGAACTTACAAAAGCTTATCTTTTGATTTTTAACTTATAATTTGGATACTTAGAACTTTTAAAAAGCTATAATTTGGATACTTCGAACTTATAAATGCCTATATTTTGTTTTTAAAACCTGTAAAATTCAGTATTCTGGTGTTTAAAAAATATAAAAGCCTATATTTTGAGTTTTTAAAATTTATAAAAACTTATATTTTGTTGGTTGAAACCTATAAAAACTTTCATTATGAATATTTAGAACTTATAAAAACCTAAATCTAATATAATTGGAAGTTGAAGACCTATAAAAACCTCTTAAAACTTATATTTTGAAATGAAAAACTTATTACAACTTTCTTTTGTGCAATGATTACATTGTAATGCATTTTAATTTGTTATGGGTTGGAACCTTGTAAATATACAATAATGTAATACCAAGAGTAAAACACAGTAAAATACATTTTGAATAGCGTAAAAAAGAAGCAATAAATGACAGCATATTGAAAAGAATGAAGTGAATGGATGAAAAATCAGGGAAAAACCTTCATTGAAATCGTGTGACACAACCTTGTACAACTATTATTAGCTTTTGTTGCTTGACAAACTTGGTTATGTCAATTGCACTTGGATCTTGTTTGGAGGTTAACTGGTGTGTTGCCGTATAGAATTCTAAATTTCTGATTTTGTGTCACGCAGAGGTGTCACCGGACAGTGGATATGCGACCATCCAACAGGCGGACACCACCATCAAGCCCAGTCAACCGGCCACCGCGTTGGTCACCACCGGTCAGCAGCAAGTCCAGTTACCGCAATCTCAACCGCAAACCGCTCCGCTACAACAGTATTATCAACCCGTTCAGGTACAGTAACATAGTGTTCATTCCACCACTTGGGGTAACCTGGAAAACCTGGAA
>JAVBJR010000923.1:0-4577 GCA_031546965.1 Dysgonomonas sp. | reverse complement strand
ATGTGCGCATGAACAAATGAACCTGAAAGACAAATTGCTTTGCTGAAAATATAACCCCCAAAAACGAAGTTTCAGAGTAAAAATGACAGCTTAGTTTGACAAGTATGGATTTACTCACGTAAATCATTGTAGATTGCTCTGGAAAAGCAATTGAATGCCACACATGCCATTTGGTTCTACTTTTAAGAGCAATCCAGTTGCATATTTTGAAAATACGCGTACATCCAGAAAGCTGTTTGTCATTAATTTATATATATATTACAGAAAATAATACAAATTACAGGGAATATTTCTTGTCTTAATTCTCTATGGCACCAATCCTAGATGGATTAACAACCGGTGAATGCCATGCAGTCACATAATTAACAAAGCAGCATTCCCAGATTCGAAATGCCAGTGGAATTTGCTTTGGTAACCCGATACTCACATGGAATTTTTTAATCAAATGACGGTCATGTTTGCTGATGGTTTTCAGCCTTATCACAGCAGAAAGAACATTGCAGATTGTTGTATTAAAGTTACAGCATGTCCATTTTTAATAAGTTAATGCAATGTACGTGGGAATGAAATATACTTTATGGAACCCTGTATAAGGAACCATATTCGTTTTCTTGCCAAATGGCATACAGCCAAAAGTGTTCTTTCCAATGGCTATATAACCCATTTTCATTGATATACGAGTGTAAGATATATCTCTGATAAATAGTCGTCAATGGGGTATGGAAGTTACAGTTTGTTGCCATTCCACAAAATATGATGACATTCCCTGTCATATTATTTATCACTAGAGATTAAATTGGAGCTGTTAACTTTAGTATTAAATAAATGAAATTGCTATAGTGCATGGCACTAAGGCCAAATTAATCTAACCATAAACATAGATGTGTATATAAGTGACTACAGCTTATTTGTAGTAGAGATTAAGGAGCGTTCAGTTATTGCTTTTTAACTTGTGTGGCAAATATTTGATGAAGTTATATTTGTATACAATCCTTTACATACTGTTTATCTCCACAACTTATTCACAGAACACCTACAATTTAGAGTATGAACGAAAAGATATCTTAAAATTTGGTTTCATCTGGTATAGGGTCCAGCACATTTTCAGTGTAACGGAAGTGACGTCATTTCGCTTGCTGGCGTTAGGCGGCATGCACAAATCAGCTGACCGCATGTTTTCATATTTTAACCCCCCCCCTCCCCCAGCTGACCAAAAACCTTTATTCAACACTCAAATCAGGAGTACACCAGTTTTCCCAATCTGTAATTACAATGGCTGCATTTTTGTCGCAGATCATCGTTTAAATTGTCAAATATTGAGCAGATATTGTTGTGATTTTGCAGAGAAGTTTTTGACATAAAGTATAAGTGGCACTTGTTGCAAATTCAAATTCTTTTTTGACGGTCAGACAATAATAATCAAATGACAGGATTACAAATCTGGAAGTAGGCTGGATAATTCTGAGAGGGTAGAAGAACTTATTTAAAGGTGAACAGAAAGCTTTTCCTTACCCAGCTTCAACCTTTAACTGCTGATGCGTTTAATTTTGAGGAAACTAGTTACGGCATCCGTTTTTACGACAAAAATTTACCTACGGCGATATTAAACGGAAAAGTTGAGGACGTTCCTGACGGATTTTTACCACTTTCTGACGTCATAAACGTTCTAAACGTCATAACTGAAGTGCCGTACTGTGTGTTTCACGAAAGATTGCGGTCGAGATGGCCCCTCCCCGTCCTGTCTACTGCTTTTTTGGGGGGTTTGGGTATATTTGAGGCTTGCTGTTGCGTGTTCACCTTTACCCAGTGACGTCATGATTCGGAAGGCAGCAGCAAGCTTAAAATACCCAAACCCCCCAAAAAAGCAATAGACAGGTCGGGGAGGGGCCATCTCGACCGCAATCTTTCGTGAAACGCACAGTACCTACTCACGAATGCCTAACTCCAAAACATGACGTCACAAATGCAGAATCTTGGGAGGTACGGCGTACCTTCTACGGCCGACTTCGGCATTTCAATCCGAATCAATCGCGCAAGTAATAAATTCCGGATTATTTTTACGGAGTAGACTAGCGATTAAACTAACTAATATCTCACGTTCACATGCAAATCTGTGCAATCGCGATTTCACCTTTCAGTTCTCCTTTAAGGGTGGGTGAGGCTTGGTCATTCCAAATTCCAGTTTTGTGAACTAACCTCAAACTTTGTCTTTAAATTTCTATGCAGTTCCTAATATTTTCATTATCTCATACTATTTATTCAGCCGAATTCTTGATGAATACCCACTCTCCCCCAAGCTGATTAAAGCTGACTTTTGCTTCAACCCCCCCCCTCCTCCCCCATTAGACAGTCAGCCGATTTGTGCATGCCGCCTTACATTGATTGCTGAGGATGCGATTGCTTGGTTGGAGGCCACCATCTTGCTTTTTGTGGTAGGCGCGTATTTAAGTGTAGTGGCGCTTCGTCTACAGTCGCTTCAGCTACAGTTCAGACAAACCTTATGCCATTATTGGGACCTTGCGGACGAGTTCACGTATTCTACGTCATGAGGGTGTACCACTGGTGCAGCTTAGCCAATTTTTTTCTCTCACATAAGCTCATTTGAGCTTCACAGGTAAGCCAGCAGTGAATATTTACTGTGCAGAAAAAAATCGTTTCTGCATAAGATACACAATTGCAAAGTTCTGCTCCACTTTTCGGGAATTACTCGGGCAATTTTATAGTTGTCTTTCCTGCGAAGCTCAAGAATCCAGTTTTAGGAGTTCAGTATAAATTCGCCTTTTGTTTCTAAAATTCTAATTAAATATGGGGTGTACTAAACAAGGGGTGGTCTACAACTTCTCAATTGGAACCTGGCCTCTAACTTGTTTACTTTCGAAGATGACAATGTGATAGCCTTGACAACATCACTGAGCGCGAAACATATGCCGTCATTTGAGAGCTCTCCTTCCGATTTACAGGAGCCTCGTACTCAATTCAGATGAAATATCAATACTTCAGATGATATGGCAATTATGACCAGACTTTTGTTAAACCCTGTAAAAATGTAAAATTGTCAGGAATTTACAACCTCACCCAATTAAATACAGTATACATGTGGTCGAATTGCTGAGTTTTGTGTTTAGGAGCCGAATTATACACTAATGTCTATCCCAGGTTCCTGTGATTAGAATTTACTCAGACCGTCATCAAATAGGCAACCCAAATTTCCAAAATTAACCATTTCATTATGTCCTCTGCATGGATAGGCCAAAAATTAATATTGTGAAGTCATCGTTGCGTGTGAATATAGTAGTTTAGATGCCAAAAGTGAAATGAACCAAGACTTTGGCAATTAAATAATCAACTCTTTTCCTTTATAATTTATTTACGCTCCACCAAACCCAAATAACATTTTGTGCCTTCTGCTTTATTACATGCATGCTTACCCAACAAAAAATGGGAACAATTTATTGAGATCAAGCAGGATGAAATTCAAGTTTTGTGTGATTTCAGGAGGGAATAGGAAGATAGGGAATTTGAAATGATTGAGAAAAATAAAACAAAACAAATCGATTTTTTAATTCAATGCGACTGACTTATTGCTAGAAAAATAACTTATTTCACATAAATCCGCTCAGGGAACATCACTTTTTATAACAAATAATATATATTTTTTTGAAATCTTGTACAGACAGTGCTGCCATAAATTGTGGTACAACAGAGATATGCTGAGGTTATGTGATTCAGTGCATTGCACACATATTGAATATTTATTCATATGATTCTGAAGAAAAATTTCAATAGTATATCTTAGATATCGTACTAAATATTCACTGGTTGTTTTAAAAATAAACACCTGGGGTATATATAATGTACAGAATGGATATAAAATGTGGGCATATTCATTATATCTCCTGAAAGATGTGCAGTATACAGAGTATGAATTGATGTAGGAAGTCTACCATGGCTCATCATCCATTGGAGATGTCATACATGACCTTGGGTAAAAGAGATAGTTGTAGCCCATGCCTTATTTACTAGGTATATTCCATTCTGACTTAGAACTTTAAAGGGACAGGCAACTGAATAAAAAAATTTTAATATGTTATTCAGATCAAAAAACTATAGAGAATGGCTATTTGGTATGTTAACCAATTCGCAATGGTTAACGAGTTATAAATTAAATTCGAAAAAGGTATGTTGACAGCAAATTCAACAGCCGTTATAAGTAACGGCAATGGAGAGGACATCGGCCAGGGCTGTGCTCGGCAGCGCACGCGTTCCCCCGTTCGCAAGATCGTCTGGCCAAGCCTTGGCCAGAAAAATTTCCAACGGCCGTTTGTCCAGGGGAGCAGCCAATTGACGGTGACAGCCGGATGATGATTCATCGTGGTGGCTCCCGTCGCCAAGTCCGTTGTACCGATCGCTATGGTTAAATTTAACATAGTATTACCGCGTTATTCAGAACCATTTTCGTCTGCCAAATGCTTTAATTGATGCCGTCAGAACCGCCGATGATAACGTAAGTATAATTAGATAAGCCTAAAGATTTTCGCCCGCTCGATCGTAGTCGTTATTACGTTCTCTATCTCAAC
>JAVBJR010001278.1:0-2892 GCA_031546965.1 Dysgonomonas sp. | reverse complement strand
TGAAACTGCCACAAACTCCAAATGCTGTTTGCTTTTGTAATCCCTTACAGGTTTCTCCACCTGTCTCAATCTCTGCATCCAATTCCGAGATATGTTATTTCTTTTATTTGGGTTGCCACTCAGCCCCTCCCAACTGCCACGTCAGCACTCAATCTGTTAGGCCTAACGTTAGGGCTAACTCACTTGTTCAGTACTTAAATCCACTATTTAAAACTCTTTTCTGCTGCCAATCTAACTGTTTTACTGGATGTAGTTGATCCTCTGTTGCTCACAGACACCTAATATCCAGAAATCGTCTCTAATTTCCAATTGACTTTTTTTCCAGTCAGGAGCTCCACGAAAACACGTCTTACTCAACCGATGCATCTAGCCACGCCCCCACACGCTGTGGTTCTTTTATGTTCACGGTTGGTTTTCGAATAAACCGTTATTTAACTGAATAAACCAGTTTTGTGGCCAAACTGTTCTGGGCAAACTCACTGCTTGGTGAGTGAGTGTAAAACATATAGTTAGATCTGATTATACTAGCTTATTTATTAATAAATTAAAGCGGTTGTGTTTGCCGCTATGTTGTTGTGTGTGGTATCCATAACTTGGTAATACCCTTGAGTCGAAACGCGAAATCTTAGTTTATTTTAGGTCGAAACTGGGTGATGTACATGGTGGTGTTGCTCAGTTGAAGACTGAGTCGAGAGTGTTCCAAAAAGTGTAGTAAAGCCCACAAATCCGTGGGAAAATGGTCAGGGCACATACGTCAGACGGAATCAAGTGACCATCTGTTAGAATGGTCACGGCATGCACGAATACATAACTCTTGTCAAATAGAATGGAGTGACCATCTGTGATTATATGGTCACAAACGTGAACATTGCATTGTGAAATAAAATGTTTATATTTGCTAAATTCGCTACAAGTAGGAATAAATGGATATCCGCCGCAGTACCCCCCACCGAGTGAGGAGGTTGCAGTACGAACGAATGATACAAGGTACGGCGAGCAAAAACAATGCGTGGGACGAGTATGAACGAGTACAGGATGTGCGGAACGCGTACTAAAAATACTCATATTCGCTGTCGCGACGGAATGTAACACAGCGGCCGGAACGAGTAGTCTGTTAGATGTTGATAAATTTTCCCTACCTCCCTCGCCAGGTCGGAATCCGCTAGTTGAAGCGCCGTTAAGAAACTGTGCCACCTAGTGCGTAAACTCGGAAACCGGCAAATAAGAGCGCTTGCACCTGCGATGCTGAGGTTGTTCACTCGCTTGATGTTGTGCTCGCAGGTACAAGTCTGTACAGCGACAAACGTTTTCTGTAATCGAAACGATTACAATGATTAAATCTACTTTTGGAAACAGCTATTCCCGACTCTTTTGCTCCGTATCTCAACAGATTATGGGCCCAGGCACTCAGTAACTGCGAAAAACGGGCAAAATTCGGATCTACTGCTGAACTAAAAAGTGAGCTTCGTGCTTCTTCGGCTGAAAAAAGGTGAACTGTGAGTGGAGTGAACAGAAATTTAGCAACGGCTAAACAAAACGAAACCTTTCCTGACGTCTGGAACAATCGTGTTCGAGAATTCTACGAGTTTTCTCTCAAAAAGGAGCGATTTACGGCCAACTGGAAGTGGAAACGAAAGCAGCTGTTTTGCGGACGACGCATCGAAGACAGCAACGTGTGATCGTAATCCAGCGACATCGGCCTGTATTTACTGCATCCGAACTCGAAAGGTGTCTAAATTCCAAGAAAATAGTTTTAATCTACCCATGTCTACCATCCATTTTGCGATTCAACGAACAGTTTTCGCGAAAATTGGAAAGAAACAGCGAAGCAGACGACGCGGCGGCCATCTTGCTTCAGCTTCATCGACCAAGCATCGAGCAGCGCCATCTCGGGGGATAAAGCAGCACCGAGCCATACTGCAAAGAAGCTGCAGTGCGGAAACGAACTTCTTCGAAAGGACTTCTTGCTCTTGAACATTTCGTTGATTTGTGAGTTTAGCAAATTACATTGTTTTTTCTCTATTCAGGCTTCAACCAAGCGGAAAGAAAACCGAAACGAGGTGTGAAGTATAGTCCGGGGACACGTTCTCTACCGTACTATTGGACCGCATTTGTCAATCTGGAAACGAGGTTTGTTCAAATCGCACAACGTCAGCCTGATAGCACAGCTCAAATTGCAGGGTATAAAGGGACATTTCAGGGCAAAATCTCTTTAGCAAATTTCACGGAGTCTGGTTGTCACTGTGAGGCTTTCTCGAGGAACCATTTTGCGCGTAACTTTTGCGAACGCTGCGAAGCGCGAAATAGAAGGCAGCGGTCATGGAGAATACTCAATTCGAAAAATTGAACGCATCCAATTACAAATATTGGCAGCTAAGAGCCAAAGGACTGCTAATCAGCAAAGGATGTTGGAACGTAACAAAATTAGGATTGGGACATGCACCAAAGGCTTTAAGCAGAGAACAGAACGAGAAAGTGATGGGGATCATCTACAATATCATTGATGACTACTCACTAGAGGGGATTGAAAGCTGCGAAACGTCGAAAGAAATGTGGGACCGCTTGAAAGATACAGGGGCCAAATGCGATACTTGGAACGGCATGATTACTTTAGGAGAATTTGCCGCATCCAAGAAGAACCACGACGAGAATATGCTAAAATATTGGGCAAGAAAAAGCGAAATGCTGTACAAGATCCGTGGATCGGGAATGGAAATTAACGACAGACAAGCAGCAATCCACATCTTGATAGGATTACCATCCGGATATGATCATTTGAAACGAATGACTAAGGTTGACGACGAAGATTTCGATCTCCAACATTTCAAGAGAATCTTGCTAGAAGAAGAAGTCAAGCTTCTGGCAACAGGAGAACCTGAAGACGAAAGACAA
>JAVBJR010000575.1:0-3134 GCA_031546965.1 Dysgonomonas sp. | reverse complement strand
AACTATCTAGGCTCACGTCCGAAAGTGATGTAGAATTGGTGTAAACCTTAAATTTAGATGGGTTTATATTCTTGCCAGCCAATTTGATCATCAGACTTCCGTCTTTAACATCAGCTTGTACGTATTGTTGCAGATTTTCATTTGTTTCGATACGCAGATAAGGGTTGCCGGTTTTTTGTTCATAAACTATGATTTATTTCTTATTTATTTTGCTTTTAATAAAATGCCGTTTTTTTATTCTATTTAAGCTTTTTATATCTAACCAAAGCTTCTAAGAAATAGTAATCGGCATAACATAGAGGCACATCAATTTCAGATTTATGAGGAATACTCCCTACGCAATGCGTGAGTATAAAATTTGCATTTGTTCCCAAAGTAGCTCTATAACCCGGAGATGCCAAAGTTTGAAGAATTTTGATCGCTGTTTCGGTGTAAGTACTGTTTTGTGTAAACTCACCTAATTCAAATAAAGCTGAACAGGCAATAGCCGCAGCCGAGGCATCCTTCAACTTCTCCCGAAATTCTACAGCATACGATTTTCCTTGAGGTGTGTATCCTGCCTGCCCTACATTAAAATCCCAAAGAGGGATAAAATCGACAGGAAGATTTTTTATAAAATAATCAGCCAACTGTTTAGCTGTGTTCAAGTAAGTAGGGTCTTTGGTTTCTCGGTACACCATTGTGAAGCCGTAAATACCCCATGCTTGCCCTCGTGCCCATGTAGAATTGTCGCTATACCCTTGAGCCGTTCCTTTAAATTGCACATTGCCCGTGATAGTGTCATAATCAACTACATGATACGAACTAAAGTTGTCGCGGAAATGATTTTTGATAGTTGTATTGGCATGCTTCACGGCAATATCATAAAATTGCTTGTCGCCCGATAGCTTAGAGGCATTGAACAGCAATTCGAGATTCATCATATTATCTATAATAACCGGAAAAGACCATTTCGTAGTATCGCCCCATGCTTTACCTCCGTTCCACGATTTTATGGATTGAACTTTATCGTTGTAACGTGTCGATAGCGATCGGGCACTTTCTACAAGTATCTCTTTATACTCGGGCTGGGGAGCCAAACGTTGGGCGTTGCCATAACTGCAATACATCATAAAGCCTAGATCGTGATTTCCTGTGTATGTTTTTAAAGATTCTAAAGAATGTGTCCATTTTTCGGCATTATTTTTCCAAATACTATCGCCCGTCAGTTCATAAAGATACCAAAGCGACCCTGGAAAAAATCCCGGAGTCCAGTCATACATATCGGTGCATCTTAGCGTACCATTTTCGTTGGCAGTTCTAGGATAATTTTTGCCGGTAGGTTGTCCCACATTGGCAAGCATCAGTTTGGTTTGTGCAGTTGCAAATTCCACATTTTTTTGGATAAAGTTTTCCTTTGCTTTATTTTCCCCATTTGTACAAGAGATAATAAGAAAAGCTATTGCAGTAAGAAACGTGAGAATTTTGATTGTTGAGGTTTTCATAACGATTTTATTTGTATTAAATATGAGGGCTAGTTCCAAAATTACGAAAAATAATCTTTTAACCAATATTATATAATATAAATGATAACCTTTTATGATCATTTTTGTTACCTTTATCGCCATCGGAAGATATCTATTTTTTGCAGATCGAAGCAACAAACAGGTCTGAATACCTAAAAAATAAAAACAGTATGAAAATTATTAATGGAGCAATTGTTTTGGCATTAGCCGCAATGGTAATTGGTTGCGGAGGCAATGCAAATAAAGAAGGTGCAAAAGATGCGTCTGTTGAACAGGCGGCAGATAGTAATAAGGTTACTGCAGGCATTTATGCAAACGACAAATTAGGGTATAGTATAACTTATCCTAAGGGTATACTTTTACCTCCCGATGCCTCGGCAAGCAGCGATGAGCAACTATTCAAAGCCGCTACAGGTAAGGCTGAGTTGCGTATTTACAGCGACAAGCGTGTTGACAAAAGTGGAGCGCCTCTTTCTTTTAATACAGCATATGAGCAGGATATTGCTGATAAAAAAGGTCGTCAGATAGCTTATAGTACGCTAAAACCCAATTATTATCTTATATCGGGTTTAGACGGAGATTTGCTTTATTACCAAAAGACGATCTTTACAAAAGGAGCATTGGTGACTGCTGTTCTTAAATATCCAAAAGAAGAAAAAGATACTTATAATGCAATGCTTTCTACTATATTTGATTCATTCAAATAAGAAAGTTATTACTCGATATATTAGCTAAGGGCTACATTTTTCAAAAAAATGTAGCCCTTATTGTTTTCAGAATTAATAAAGGACTATACCTATCTGTCCATTTGGTCTTCCTGCAATAAATTAACCGAGGCAATTTTGAACAAAATTTAGGAATAATTTTAAATCAAATTCCAATTCCGAGCGGGCGTATTCATCATACGCTCGCTTGTCTTTTTGCCAGCTTAAGCCTTCGGTTAAAAAATCAGATCATAAGAAAATATAGTTTAAATAGCTGTTTTATAGATGATTGAATATATGTTCAGCGAAAAACTATTATCGGAAAGAAATTACTTTTGCACAGATTTTATTGTTTTATGGTCAGATTTTGTCCACGAAAAAACATTAACAGTCCATAAATTTGGCACATCAATTTGACATACTAATATATATTTTCACATTAAATAACCAATAACAAAACTCCTTATGACTAATCCGATCTAACGAACGCCTTAATCATCCATCCTTATATTAAAAATAGAAAGGAAATACCATGTTTACGTAAGTGCTTAAACTATACCTTAATAAGCGTTAATTGTAATGAGAAAAAAGAAAAATTGTGTTGTGAAAAGATACGGGCTATTGGCATTGTCCTATCTCTTTCGGGTTTCTTTTGCCTTGTCCATATTTCGTTGCAACAACCACCTAACATCCATTTCAATTGTTGGATATACAACCTCTGTATGAGGCAAATCAATATAAAAAACAATGATAATCTTAATTTTTAAAACCAAAACTAATCTATTATGACAATTAAAACGACCATGAAAAAAAGCAGACACTACAACACCCTGTGGGTTGTGTTGGTATTGCTGGCTTTTTGTTTCGGCAGTTGCAAAGACGATGACAGTAAGGGCGAAGCAGCTCCTTATAACCCATCGCAACC
>JAVBJR010000011.1:0-4175 GCA_031546965.1 Dysgonomonas sp. | reverse complement strand
CAACAATTGCTTGTTAATTACAAGCAATTGAAATGCCATGATTTGGCCAGTAAAATTGTAACGACATTCTTGTGTATCAGCTATCATTCTTTTCAAATGAGGCAAACATTGGTGTGGTTGAATACTTTTGGAGTTGGGTTGTATAGCACATGGTAAACCCATTAAAACCCATGCAGGTAAGCCCAGTGAACAGTATGAGCCAGCTCATTGTAATAATGCATTCACAACAGGCCTGTTGTGAATGCATGTTCATTAGTGTTTGCTAAGTGAAATGCTGCTGGATTAGCAAATGTTTTATTTATGTTGTACAATTTCTGCAGAAATTATTACCAGTGTACATTTGTGTGCAAATAACCAACTGTTTACAACTGAAAGTAGAATAAAATTACATACAACAAAATGTACACAAATGATTATGCTTCATTGTTCCTAACCAAAACAGAAACAATAATGTTTGATGAAATAATTCATCAGTACACAAATTTTAAGTATCAATGCGTAATGCAGGAACAGTGCCCTTGCAGATAAAGTTTTATGTACCATCCTTCTCAGGCACTCACATGCTGTATTCGTAGTACCATCTACGCGCTTCAAGCGCGTAGATTGCAGCGACACCTAATGGCAGTTACGGAAGTAATGGGCGAGAGGCGTGTTTTGCTACAGCATAGCACAGCATTAATTGCCAGAGACACTGTTTTGCAATGTAAAATATAAAGAAAACATGTGGAAATGTAATTGTTGTGTTGTTGGATGTAGCAACACATACATATGCCAAAACCCAACAGCAAACTTTTATATATTTATTTCCACATGAAACTTGGCATTTACAGCGCATTGTAAATAACATCTAGAATATATTGGAACTCAAATTTAGAATTTTTGAGCTCAAATTTACAATTTTAGAACTCAAATTTAGAATATTTATAGCGTCCTTAGCCTTCGGACAGCTATAGCATGAATCACACTTGACTCAGATTTGGTAAATAGGTGCCAATTTATTACTTGTAAAGCAATAAACTCCTGGCACTAGGCTGCTGGTCCTCAAAAACATGCTCGAAATTAACTGCCCAAATCCAAACTGGCAATTAGTTGGTGCCCTTGCCTTTTAGGTGGGTTTCCCTCGCATCACCATTGCTGGGAGCTAAGGAGAAAACCCACCTAGAGATAATAAACTAGGAACAAACCTCACTTTAAGAGGTACAATTGATGAACAAACCTCACTTTAAGAGGTCAGACTAGGAACAAACTCGAGTCTCGAAAGCACTCGAGTTTTACTGGGGCCACAAACTACCATTCATTGGTTGAATTTGTGGCCAACAGAAATCGCCAAAGCCGTTGCCATGCCATTTTATTGGCTGCCCGGAATCGCACTTTTTCTGTTGCTCCGGGCGTTAGCAACGCCGTTTTTTATGCTGCACGTCTGGTCACGTGAGCGAGGGGGGTTGCTAGGCAACCGACGGAAATATCGCGAAGTGGCACCAACTAACGCATCCTTAACTGACGTTTTCGGGGGTGGGCGTGGGAGGTAAGACCTCGGGTCGCTACAAATTATCATAGTGTTCAAACAAATAATTGTATGCTGTATTAAGCAGTAGAAACATTCTAAGTTACCGGTCCAAGCCACTTTTGCATGAGCTATGAGGTACGATTTCCACCCTGTTTTCTTATGAAGCAGAGTTTCTTATTCTGCCAGCTTGCTCATTTGTGATAATTCTGTTGGAATTAATTTAACTTATAAGAAAATGTAACTGTTGGTTTAGTGAACAAATTCTTAGTTGAAAATACAACCTTGCAAATGGCATTCTTTCGCTTGTTTGCACGTCCTCAGCAAATTTTGGAATGCATACCTGCTCAACACAAGTGCTGCAATCTATTTGGTTGTCCATTTGACTGTATTCAGTTTCTGCAGTATCAGTACTCTGAATTTGATTTCAAACCGTGATTGGCCATCTTCTGAAAATATACTGTTATATCACCTTCTCATTTTCTAAAGTCTTCAACTTTTCTTCTAACTCCTCTTCAGTTGAAATTCCGCGGACAACTTCCACGGGTAAAACTGTGTCAGATAGTCCCTCACGCAGGTCACATCCAAACATTGCAGCATATGGAGAACAGCCTATTCCTGAATTTAGGCATCGGTTTTTCTTTATTTGCACAAATCGAAGGCCTTCAACCCAGTTGGTAGTTTTATTTTCACGCATCTAAGACCGAAGTTTGATTTGAATATCCTCATTCGCTCGTTCCACAGAACCCTGAAAGCAACTATTCTGTTAAAGTGAAAATAAAAACCATTACTGTAATTGTTAATGCTCTCAATACCTGGCTTTGTGAATGGCGCGGTTTTCCATGTACTAGGTGACATTCCGGCCACAAACTTAGGATCTTCTTGATAACATTGTTAGAAAACTCTCGTCCATTGCCCGACTAAACACAATTGTTTTTTGTTTTTGTTTTATTTTTAAATTTTGTTAATCCAAAATATTTATTGAAGTCTTACCTGAAGTATCAATGGTGCACCAAAAATGCAGATGACATCCAACACATTATATGCTGTTTCTTCGGCAGTATTTGTAACTTGTGGTCTTAGTTGTATAAACTTCGTCAGATGATCTTGATACACGAAGATGAATTTATACTCTCCAGCAGGAAGGGTTTGCCAATCAATCAGATCAACTTGACATCGTGAATTCAGGTGTTGTGACAATATTGGTTTAACCACTAATCCTTTCTTGGGTTTCTTTTTCTTCATTTGGCAATTTTCGCAAAGGTCTAAGAATGCCATGATTGCAAGTCTTGGGACATTTACATACTTCACTCTTAAGTAATTTACCATAACATCTCTTCCTCCATGCTGTGTAGCAGCATGAGCTGCATTTATGACATAAAAGTATTCTCCGGAATGTATTATGATGGTATTGGTGTCCCGTTTCATGACCTTTTTGAATCCAGAAAATGATCGAACCTCGTACAGCCTTTTCTTTTTGTAATCTAGGCTGCTAGATCGAGGGCCATTCTGCTCTATGCGCTCATGTTCACATATGAGATCAGTGTAATCTTGCGGTGTCAGAATTGTGGAGTTAGGTTTCCGGTTTGTTAATATTTCTTCTAATCTTGTCGATAACTTTTCACGTTGATCTTCCATCCTCTCTGCTGTTTACAATAAATACATTTAACCAAACATTTTGATTTGAGTGGCATGCTTTTATACAAAATATTATATTAGACTTGTATAGGTTAACTGAAACGTAATTCTTCCACCTTTTCACAGCCAGCTTGAACAAAAATTTTCTTCAAAAAGTGTTAATCTGGCACCAGAATAAGACAATAATCAGCATTTCACCCGTATTGCACAACAATCCATAACATTTACTAAGAAGTGACTTCCAATGACAAGCCAAGATAAAAAATGTTTTTGTGAAAGGTGGAGCATAAACAAATCCGCTCTCCAGTATAGCAACACTACAACTGCCGACATTTATGATGCGTATCGTATCGCAGCCTGTCTGAAAAGTACTCCAGTTTCGTTGGAGCAGGCAGAGTTACCATGGGTCAGGTTGTGCACACACAGCCTGAAATTAGCCAGGCTGTGTGCATACTGACCAGAGAAATAGGCTGTGTTCACTTTGCCTAGGCTGTGTGTGCACAACCTGAGTTAGCACTTTGCCTGTAACACATAGACGCAAAAGCAAAGTTCGAGGAAAAATGGCGGCGATTTAGCGCTTGGCCGCTCTCTCTCTCTATATCAATGCTCTTTAGACGGTACACGTTCGCAGCGCCACCTTGCAGCCAACTGCGAATCAATGGGAATTTCAAGCAATCAGCGTAGATGCCTAGTCCTGATACAGTATATTGTGTCCTTGGTCAAACTAATATTATTAACGAACACGTTGAAATTGCTTCGTGAACTACTAACTGCAATTTAAAAAAATTTCTTGACCCTATGAATAATAACTTCAGTGCCACTTCATGTTGCCAAAATTGTTTTGATCATGTTTAATGCAAGTTTCACCTAATTTAAATTGTCAAACGCCAAGTATTTTAGTTTATACAGCAAATAGGGTCAAGGAACACTTTCACTTGTAAGTTTTGCAGAAATCACAAAATGTTTTTGCATCAAATTGAATCCTTTTGTATGCAATTATGTACAGTTTGTGTGAAAAATTGCTTTAATTTGG
>JAVBJR010000483.1:0-3740 GCA_031546965.1 Dysgonomonas sp. | reverse complement strand
AACAAATCACCACATATTGATATTGACGTTGGTTTTTGCAAATGAACATGACAGCAGGGCAATTTTCTGATTTTTGAAGAATGCATTGTAGTCAGCTGTTCCAGCTTCTAAAGAATCAATAATTATTATCACTTTTGACTAAATGCAATTACTGCAAGAACCCAATGAAAACATCTAATAAGGCCTATATTAATTAAAACCAGTAACATATCTTTATTGTTTACTGATGGTTGTCCAAAATACTGCAGTACACGTTTGGATATTTCTGTATTAATAGCAATGCTACTGTAGTGAAAGCTGTCAATCAATAAGATTCTTTCACACACTCCATGCTCCCTGATAAGCAGCTTAATTACATCTTCCATAATAAAATTGCCAATCCATGCTCTAGGTGGAAGGGTATCAACACCATGGAATTGCGTGATTTAAAAACTCAGGCGTATTAAGTATATTGATACTTTTGAGCTTTCTGTATATGTAGGTTTATGCCCAGCGTACTTGGTTATGTACAGAGGTATTTTATCAGTAGGAATAGGAGCTAATGTTCTAATATGTGACTGCTGAACTGAATCAGGGGCTGCATCTTTTGTGCTTTATGCATATGCAGATGTATCTTCAACACATGTGGTCATACATGTGGTATTTTATAAGTGGGCATTCGAGTTGATATTCTAATAGGTGACTGCTCAGTTGAATCATGAGTTGCATTTTTTCAACTTTCTGCGTATGCAGTTTCATCCCCAACATATATGGGTGTATACAGAGGTGGAAATAAGTGTGGATGATATCACATTGTGACCGCTCAATTGAATCACGACCTGCATTAATTGTCCACCTCTAGTTTACTTAACTTCCTTTCTCAGCAGTCTTCTTAGCTGATATCTCCTTTCATCTAAGACCTCCTCATCTCTTGTAATATATTCAACTGCAAGTATATGATGACATTTTCCAGTTGAGTTGCAAGAGCACATTAGTGTCTTATGCAATAATTATACACAACATTGAAACTCTTTGAATGGTGCTTTTACATTAAATATCTGATGCAATGTGTCCATGCTTACCCGATTTGTTCTAATGCAGAAATCAGCAATTGCCTTTTCAGATATGTGATATGTATGTATTTTTTGAGTGGTGGCTGTGAAAGTGCATTCGCCTTAATTCTCTTAACAATGTGTTCAATTGGATTGGGAGAGACACCATCCAATCATAAACCATGTCGACAAGATTTAAATTGTTGCTTAAGGTCGAATCTTCACTGCTTACTGTATGCACGATTAGATTTGATGTGCTGAGATTGTTGAAATTTGTACAATGCCAAAAAAAGTGCATCAACTGGAAGATCTTTCCATGATGTATGCTGCTTGATCAGCGCATATAAACACTAATATAATTAGTCGCATACTTATTGTTTTGTAAAGCAGCAAATTTCTGTGTATTTATGTTGCAACAATGATGTTTAAAAACAAACACAAAAACGTATCAAAATGATCCAAACAGCTATGGCTCCACTTCAGCTTAAAATCACATTTATCTTCAAATTCAGATTCTGAATTATATTTTAGCAATGCTTTTATATGTAAGTTATAGGCAGAGAAATCTGCTGGAGTACCTTTGTGAGCTTGAACATATCGCTTTATAAAGGGTGATTCAAAAGTCTTTTGAACCCCTTATACAGGGTGTTAATGAATACATATTACAAACTCATGGGAGTGGTAGAAGGGCTATAGTAGATGAAATATTGCTTATCAACCCATGGGCGGAAATGTCACCTAACAGCGCTTTGGGCACTCAAAGTAGAAGAAACCCCCCCTGAGGGAGGCAGCCCTGCGCGTTACTGGGAAGCCCACTGTTTCAGTTATTTAACTGGCGACCTGAACTTTGTGCTATTCTTAATTGCAGAGTGTTTTGCTAGTCTCCAGAAATGACCTTGGCTCGTGGCAATTGACATGTCTTGGACCATAACACAGTGCATGTCACCTTGCGAAATAACACTTGTGCTAAATGTCAGGAATTAGAGGTGGGGTTGTTTGGAGACAGGGCAGCCTGGTCCCATTGTATCTGATGTGGCCCTGATGATGGCGGACTACACATACGCTGCGTATGCTGATATGATCTACATTTACGGTGAAGCGCAGGGTAATGGGAGGGCTGCTCGTCGCCTGTATCAAGAACGATATCCAAATCGTGTACCTCCAGTGCACACAGCTTTTGCTAGGGTGTTCCAACAGCTCAGGGAAACTGGCACCTTTGCTGTCAACAGGTTGAACTATGGCACTGCAAGAACTCGCTGTACTCCTGAATTTGACGAGGAGATACAACATTGTATTGCATAGAACCCTTCAACAAGCACCAGAGCCATCGAACATGATATGTGTGTAAACCATGTGAGCGTATGGCAGGTTTTACATGAGCAACAGTTCCCCCCCTTCCACCGTCTCTGCGCGCCGGCTTCCAGCGTGCCCGGGTCCGCCCCCCCCCCCCCCGCGGCCGGCCCGCCGGCGGGGGGGGCCCGCGGGCCGGGGCGGGGGTTCTTGCACTGTGAGTGTCCATAGCGCGGTTAGGTGACATTTCCGCCCATGGGTTGATGCGCAATATTTGATCTACTATAGCCCTTCTACCACTCCTATCAGTTTGTAATATGTATTCATTAACACTCTGTATATTGCTTTAATTAACTAGCCCAAATATACACATGTATGTTTTAATTCCTCCAATTAAAAAATGGTTTCTGCGTTTCATTTGAACAAAGTAATACTTTCCAATTGGAACTGGATAGACTATACATCGTACGGTTTGTGACAAAGACAGGATATGAATGACCTTGACTGTTATTTCTAAGGTCACGAGTGATGACACAAGCGCATTCCCCAACATTGCCTCACAAAAGAAATGCAATCACTTCTGTCAATTATGCACAGTTTGCAACATTTCTATATGAGACCGAACTTTTTCAGCCACCCTGTATAAGATTAAACATTATTCATCTGAAAGTAATGTTGCCAATCATTTGTGCATTAGTCATTTCTTGTACAGTCAATTTTTCCTTTGGTCATATTATAATGTTAACACTGTGGTTAATGGTGTTGTATATCTTGATACAGATTACCTATAGTAAAGCTATGAATAGCTGGCACTCAGCTGAGTGATCTAGATCAAAGCAGATGTCTATAATAATAGTTATATGGTGCGTAAATGGTGCTTTTACCTTGCTAATTATATTGTACGTATATAATTCACCTGGCAGCCATGAACATGTAATTTAATTGCAGAGGCAAAGAACCACACACTACCAACTTCCATACAAAAAGGTCTTAATTCTGTATTATATGCAGCAGTGATGATGGTATATATAATAAATAGAAAGTCATTCATTTCATAATATATATTTGATATGGCGAGTGATGTAGCTTGGTCAGGAGAGCACACGCATGGTGTCCTGCGAGTAAAAATTGTTATTACAGTGCTCATCGGCTATCTTCAGCACATCACATATCCTTAAACTTTTTGTTAGTTTCAAATAATTAGGTTAGGTTTCTTCAGCTATAGGTTAGGTTAGTTATTTCAGAATCTGATTAAAAGGATATGGAGTGGGCTGCAGATGACAGATGAGCACCTGCAAATGTCAGGAAATGAAATTGCAATTTTTCATATACAGTGGTACCTCGGTATAGGGCTTATTCACGGGACGTCACAACCGCGGCCGCCGCCATTAAGTTACCGAAAACGTTCGAATTTGCATA
>JAVBJR010001064.1:0-4383 GCA_031546965.1 Dysgonomonas sp. | reverse complement strand
GAAAGTAACACTAATAACAATCAGCAACAATCTTCTGCAGGAAATACATGACACCACATTTGAAAATAACAAGGTTCTTAAGACACTGAACTTATCCTGTAATCATCTAACCAAATTCCCTAATTTGACCAACTCAAATTTCTTGAAAACGTTGGACCTTACCGACAACCGCATCGAAAGCGTGAAAAATACCGATTTTCCAGCTAGTCTAAGGTCACTTTTGGAAATTGCCTTGACAAGAAACAGAATTTCCAAGATTGACAAAACAACCTTCTCCTCATTATTGAATATTAGTGTCATGAATCTAGCTTATAACCAGATTACCGAAATCGAAAAAGGATCATTTGACCGTAACGAACAGCTGCAATACTTAAGGCTTGACAACAACTTACTAACTTCAATCAAAGGGATTTTTAAACATTACATCCCAAGTGTTTACCTTAATCTATCCTACAACAGTCTCTCTCAACTGGATTTCTCCGATTTGCCATTTCAGTTGAACGAGATTGACATTAGTCGTAATCTTTTGACACGGTTAACAGATGCAACAGGAATCTTGTTAAGAAGTTCCTTCAAGTATATCAACCTCTCCCATAACAAACTTCAACAACTTTCCAAGAGGATTGTCCCACCTCATACCGTGAACTTCGACATATCGTTCAACAACCTTTCGCACGTAGATGATCACGCATTTGATAATTTAGAAAGACTTACCTTCGTTAACATGGAGGGAAATAGCTTGAAGACCATTCAGTTGGACAGCTTGAGGATCAAACACATGAAAGATGAAGGCAGACCAACAATTAAACTCGGTGGCAATATTTTCTTCTGCGATTGCGATACGGTGTGGCTTCGCGACATCAACCTGGAACATAAAATAAACTACTTTTATGTTGAGGATTTAAACACAATATCCTGCAAGAGACATTATTCCAAATATTCAGAACCCTACCTGAATTTAACATCAGTGCCGGCAACCGAAGACTTCTTGTGTCCATTTACGTACGCAAATTTCACGGCACCATCATGTTACCCGCATCGTAATGCGACAACGTGTGACTACACCTGTCCTGAGAAGTGTAATTGTTACAGGGATCAGTCATGGTCCTATTTAATAGTGGACTGTGAGCATAGAAACTTAACAGAGGTACCTTCGAATGTGCCGGTGTTGGTGAGCCGCATGGAACTGCAGAGGAACCATCTGCGACACCTCGATGAACACTCCTTCCAAGATCTCCCAAAACTGAGGTTTCTTCACTTGGATGACAACCACATCAAGATGGTCAAAGATGGGACATTTCAATCGATGATGGAACTAAAGGAGCTCTATCTTAATGGTTGAGCAAATTATTACGATTGGATTTGGACTTAAAACTTGAATTTGAATTGAAACATATTAGAATATGAATGTTGCATGAAATATATTAGAATATGAATATTGCATGAAACTAGAATTGAATTTGCATGAAACTGAATTTGCATAAAACTAAAATTGTATTTGCATTAAACTGAATTTGCATAAAACTAGAATTAACTTTGCAGGAACCTATAGAATTAACCTTGCATGAAACTAGAATTGAATTTGCAAATTACAAGTTGAACTCAAAATTACAATATTTCAACTCGAAACTAGAATTTGGATTTGAAACTAGAATTGGAGTTAGAATATTTGAATTTGAAACTAGAATTTGAAGTTAAAATTTGAAGTTAGAATTTGAACTTGAAACTATAGTTTGAAACTAGTACTATTTGAATTTAAACATATTTGAATAAGAATTTGAATTAATTAACCCACAACTCTTTTCTGCACTACAAAGTATTCAATTTTATGCATTAAACTCTATAAAAATCTTTCATAAAATATGCTTAATCAGTATAATTTTGCATAAATGATTAATTCTGGTGTAACCTTATCAATTACAATGAACGTAGATCGATGGATGTGGACGAGTAATAAATAGTTTGAATATACAAGTTACTTACATTTTGTATTTTCCTTTCATGTATAGGAAACAAGATCCAGAGTCTCTCCAAAATGGTCTTCACTGGACTTTCCAATCTGACCAAACTCCACCTGCACGACAACCACATCTTCACCATCTCCAACACCACATTCTCACCACTGACATGCCTTCAGGAGCTGACACTCTCAGGCAACAGACTTTCCACGTGGCCAGTGTGGGTACTGGACCCTGTCCCATCTAAATTAACCCTTTCCAAAAACCCCTGGACATGTGACTGCAACTACATGACCCGGTACCAGCAATGGTTACAAGACAGTGCATCATCCGTGATGGACCATCAAGACATCGAGTGCACCAAAGATGACAACAAGACATTAATGCCATTGATGATGAACTGTGTTACAATGTCCACCACAAACAACATTCAAGACATTTCAATTGCATCTCAAATCCCTCTTCTTTCCGGCATCATCACCGCGATAGTTGTCGTAGTGACCGTCGGCATCTTGGCATTTGTCTTCCGGCAACAGATGCAAATGTACATTTACTTAAGGTATGGTGTTATACTCTTCAAGAAGACAGAAGATGGTGATGAGGACAAAGCATTCGACGCCTTCATCGGTTACAGCAATGATGACGAAGACTTCATCGTGAATATTCTCGCGCCAGGTCTCCAAGGAAAAGATGGAGGAGATTATAAACTTTGTCTTCATCACAGAGACCTTGTGGTAGGAGGACCAAACATAACAGAATCCATGATGGAGGCGGTGGAAAGGAGTAGAAGGATTATCTTGGTCCTGTCGGAGAACTTCTTCAAAAGCGAGTGGTGTCGGTGCGAATCGAAGACGGTGTACCTTCAGATGATGAAGGACAGGAGGAATAGAGTGATACTTATAGTGTATGGTGGTGTTCCAAATGATCTGGATCCAGAGATGAAACTGTATCTGAAAGCGAACAAGTACCTGGGATGGGGTGACAGGTGGTTTTGGAAGAAGTTGCGGTTCGCGATGCCGACAGTGACATCACGCAATCAACCAGAGAAACAAGAAGGAACAAATGATATAAACTTGGTAGAACGAACCTGAATTTTATCTCACTGATTCAATTGACTTTACTGAACTATAAATGATAGCGACATTATAGTTTTATTGATCGAGACGAAGAGTTGGGACGACTGACGAAGAGCGCTTCTCGCAATCGATTGTAAAGTGTTCCAAGTCTTTAAAGACAATGTTCAATAAGAATGGAAAGTGGTCCATGACTTCCTTAACAAAAATATACCTCACTTTTTCCCCAAATAACTGATGTTTTTCGTCAATTTTTAATAGTGTACGTGTGATGAGTGATGCCCAGATACAAATAATGCAAAGAAAACTCAAAGAATTCTTAAAGGTGAAGTGACAGGGTAAATTTATTGCAACCGATTTCTCTGAAAATTGTCCAATGCATGAACAACATGTATTTGCATATGTCCAATTTTTTTTCTAATTTTTCCACCGATTCGTTTTTTTTTTTTAAATAAAAATTCGCAAATTTACACTAAAATAGGTCCTCAAAGTCCTTACACTGTCAAAATTTACATCCGGGACAGTGCGTATGGCATGCCACTTGCACCAAAACGTGCTTAATGCCTACTGACTATATACAGGTGGCTTCCCCACTTCATATGCAGGAACAAACTCTCCATACTAGAATTTTTCCCCTCCTATAGCCTCTCTGCACAGGCCCAAAGACACACAAACTTCAATCTGTTAAAACACTTGTAATAAATTTTTAAAAAAGAAAAGAAATGAACTAATAGTTTTAATTTTAATCATTCTTTCTACAGTCCGAATATCATGGGGTGTTACAAAAACCCTGTCAGTTCACCTTAAATACATTTTAAACTGAAAAATACACTGCAACGTTCTTCAAAATTAATATACAATCTGAAAAAAAATATATCATATTCATTTAGACATACTATATGTCAATATGACACGTATATCTCATAATGTTGCAATCTATTTCACTGTACATTGCAGGAAGTGTTTAATAAAAATGCCAAGACTGTATAGCCATATATTGCAATACCCAGCAACCAATAACAAAGTCCATATTCGAGTTCTGGTGCAATATTTTTCTGCATCATATAACAAGTATACAACTATATGGATTTCGGTTGAATTTTTCTCTTATAAGCTATGTACTCCAAGGACAAATGTGGAGGAAGTGCTTTAAATTACCGCATCTCATTGGTTTTGCTTGCCTGTTTACAATATACAGTATGCACTTCCTGTTCATCAAACAGCTGAGTGGACGAATTAATTGCAGCAAAAATCCAAAGAGCTGGTAAGTCCCTGTTTAACTCATTCATATAAACCCATTTCACATTTAACTTCCTGGAAATAAGTATGATGCCATGATATTGCACGTTTCA
>JAVBJR010000366.1:0-3042 GCA_031546965.1 Dysgonomonas sp. | reverse complement strand
AAAAAAATGCATAGAGATGATATTAATTTAAAATATAAAGACGTATGGAAGGGAGACCTTTGTAGTGGTATATAAGGACATAATATAATCCTGGATTACTTTGAGTGCTCGTTCATTGCGAATTATCACATCTGGTAAATTTCACAATAAGTGAATTAGGTATTTCAAAAACCGTTATTGTGACCTATGTCTAATTTTGGGAACATACTATTGTTATATATATCTATCCCGTTATTTGTTGAAATTAATATAAATCTAAACATTTGTAAGCCAAATCAATTGTGAAACCAACACATAATCAAGAAACATTGTTTATAATTTTCCAAAGTAATCTGGTGTACTGTAATGCTAAATAACATTGAAGCTACTGCAATGCATGTTATTTTACAAAAAAAAAGTATTTCAAAATTCCCAAAACTAACGTTGCAAACTTACTTTGTAACATAAATGTCGACCCATTTTCGAACATTGTTTACAATATGAAAACGTTATTAATAATAAAATGTCATACTGCTAGCTGTTACAGCATATCCTCCTGCAATGCATTATATTTATCTTGGACATATATTTCTTAAACTAAATGAATAACAGCAGATATCCCAGCAGCAGCAAAACACTCATTTTAGTGACGTCACAAAAAGTGCTTCTACAAATAGCCATTGAGACTAGGTGGGGCGCTACAGGCACAACTAACATCAATCCAGTCATGTGATCTGTTGCACACTCTCTACGTTCATCCACTCTTGGTAACGTGAACAAAATTAGCATTGCAGTACATTATTCTAGGGCCAAAAACACTTTCAAATGTCAGGTAATATTTTTAAAATTCGTAAAAATGCATGTTAAACGGTTTGTTAAACATTTGGCAATACAACAGCTGAAATTGTATTCTTAAATAAAAAACGGCTAATACTTTCCGGATAGCCCACATACTTTCCTCCATAAACTGCAGAAACTGGCTTGTAGAGACATGTGTTCCCAGACTGTACATACACAAAGCCCATTGACGCCTTCAGTAATATTATACACAATCTCGATAAACCCTGATTATTTCGTAAAATTCAAATAATAACTGGACAACATATGGAACTGGAATTTTTGTATAACGGTGCATATACGTAATAGTAAGTACAATTGCGGCCAAAAATATTGTCGCATACTTGTGTGCTGCTGGAAAATTATGGCTCCTGGCACCCCAAGTGGTGTGTTGTGAAAACCAGCGCACAAACATGGATCGGTCTATGTAGGTGGAACAGTGCTTTGCAAGTGTGAAATGAGTCATGTATAATTAGAATGTTTCCATCTAAGCACCCTTCCCTTCGACATCGACTAGTCCACATTTAGTTCGTGACCCGCTCACCTGGGGCACTGGGTGTCATTATCATTCAGGCAGCACACGCGACAATTTTTTGGCCGCGATTGTACAGCCCAGGCAGGCAAGTGAATGCATTCACCTCTGCATGCTGAATTTTAGAATCATCAATTGGTTGGTGTGTTAAAAGTTCTTAACTTTGCAATTCTAATTACAAATTCATGGTATACTTCTGTAACTTTTTGGAACCAACAACACAAAGGACAGATGCTATTTAATGCATTCTCAATTGGGCCGAGGTCTAATTAAAGAATTGCTATAGTCTATCCAAACTTATTCACATTATACAAAAATCATGCATGACTTTGTGATCAGGAAACAAAATTGAGATGATGTCAAAATGTTATTAACAAGTAGAATTTTATGAACATACTATACAAGGTGGTACAAAAGTCCATCATGTTGATTTAACAGTGGAATGGTTAGAGATAGCGTTGTAAAAGTTGAAGAAATGAATAGGAAGTGGGGGGGGGGCATGAGGATTCCAAAAATCATATCGCACATGACCCCGGCTTCAAGGTCAAACTGATTCTAACTTTGTCAGCCGTTGCGATAGGTGGGTAGTGTATATTACAAAAACCAAGACAATGTTATGATGAACATGTTGCTGAAAACAGATTGCAAATTGGTGGAAAAATGAAGGAGTAAATCACCATTTCAGTTTTGCTGCTGGCCCAGAACAGCGAGTTCGCCAGCAAACCAAATGTAACTTGTGTAATGCAGTTGTGCATAGGAGAGGATGGACAGCACATAGAGCACCTACTGGACTGAACAAAACAGCATTGTACAAAGGGCTGGACAATACAGTACAGTGTCTTGTGCGAGCTGCAGTGCATTGATTTGCTGGTTATTCAAATAAATAATGGCATTCACCACATTTTGTTTACTATGCAAGCACTTTATTGTTTTACACACATTTCTGTACCCACTGATACATTGCAACAGAATACTACCCATGATCATGTTGCGCTTCACTGCAACACATCCCTGTTTGTGTGGCGAACTCGCTGTTCAGGGGCAGCAGCAAAACTGAAACATTTGGTGATTACTCCTTCATTTTACCACCAATTTGTAATATGTTTTCAGCAACGTGTTCATCATAACGTTGTCTTGGTTTTTTTAATTTACACTACCCACCTATCGCACTGGCTGACAAAGTTAGAATCGGCATGACCCTGAAGCCGGTGTCCAAGGTCTTGTGCAACATGATTTTTGGAGTCCTCACCCCCCCCCACTTCCTATTCACTTCTTCAACTCATTTCCACCTACTGCTATTGACCAATAGTGCTGCCAAAAGTCATAAAATTTTGACATCTTAAAGTATTTCCACCAAGGACACTGCTGTTGAGTCACTGCTATGAATATTGCCAGCGGTTGACAATGGTCAAGATCAGGTAAGCTAATTTAATTGCCAGCAGCGCTTGATCCCCCCTCCTTTATGGAGACAAAAGCTGCTGATGGCGACTATCAACAGCAGTCCACAAAAGCATAAATGAAAATGCCAATGTTTGTTTATTATGCATAACTGCAGATTTGCAATGTGATTATAAATCATTGTACATATAATTAAGATCAATTTTACATATTCCATATTATTCTTTGACTCTGATTAATAGGCATGCTTTATTTAATTTCAAGTCTTGACAACGTCATTTGTATTTTTGCTGCCT
>JAVBJR010000195.1:0-5504 GCA_031546965.1 Dysgonomonas sp. | reverse complement strand
AATGTATCTATTTAAAACGACTTTACTTGTGAAATGTCCCATTACAAATGTCTTATCTAAAAATGCTTCAATTTGAAATGTCTCTAGTTATCAAATGTCTCCATGCAAATGTCTTAATTCCAAATGTCTCCAGTTCAAACGACTTTACTTGTGAAATGTCCCATTACAAATGTCTTATCTAAAAATGCTTCAATTTGAAATGTCTCTAGTTATCAAATGTCTCCATGCAAATGTCTTAATTCCAAATGTCTCTAGTTATCAAATGTCTCCATTCAAATGTCTTAATTTCAAATGTCTCTAGTTCAAACGACTTTACTTGTGAAATGACTCATTGCAAATGTCTTATCTAAAAATGCCTCAATTTGAAATGTCCCTAGTTATCAAATGTCTCCATGCAAATGTCTTAATTCCAAATGTCTCTAGTTCAAACGACTTTACTTGTGAAATGTCCCATTACAAATGTCTTTGCTTCAATTTGAAATGTCTCTAGTTATCAAATGTCTCCATGCAAATGTCTTAATTCCAAGCGTCTTTTACAAGAAATGCCTTTTCTTAGAGAAATACGTCTTCTAAGAAGACGTTTGTGAAATAATTGAGACAGAAAAGGATGCAAGTCGGCGTGACAACGTCTTTTTGTGTAAATAAGACATATTTACACCACAAACGTCTTGAAACAAGACCTTATTTTTTAGAGTGTATATAATTCCCATTTGAAATGTGTCTTACAGTTTCTTATATCGATATTATTATTGGTTTATATCTGTATCAGTATAGTAATGGTATAATATCAGATAGAGATATAAGGAATGTGGGAAATAAATTGGTGGAAATCAATCCGGTTCGCGTAGCGCGCGACACGTGCCGCGCATCATCCGGCCATCTATATCCCCATGTCATTGATTACCAATTGATTTTTTCTCATTCTATATCGCTCTATGTGTGATATATGATTGGTGGCAGCCTGTCGTGGAGATGGTGTTCAGGTTCAAGAGGCCCTTAAGACGATTTGCCAGTTGTGATTGGCGCCTCGCTCCCTTCTTTTTTTCCGCGCTCTCTCTATATATCCCATCTCTGTTTACATTTGGGAAACCTTTCTCCAAAACCGCCCAATAAGCTGATTTGCTCGATCCTAGCTTGGATCCAATCAATCTGTCCCCTCCCTCTTGCCCCTATATACTCCTTTCGCAACCCGATTGCAGCGTGGAAACTCGCCGCGACGATTCCCTCCCGCTCCGCGTTCGCCCAATTGACCCAACGCTGAAGGCGAACCCAAGGAAATGGGCAATTATTCGACTACCAATATGGCCGAAACCAATAAATGATCCATTTATTTACAGATTCACATCGAAGCGGAAGACCTAATCCTCGCGTCTTGTCGAAAGCCGCTTGTTTCGATCCGGAACAGCGTGAATCGTGATGTAAGATAAGTAGCTTTCACGGCTTTCATGTGCTGTTAAAGAGAAAGCGTGAAAATACCGGTATGGTATCGATTATGTACCGATACGTGGCAGGTATTGCTTCGATACAGCATCGATACAACCTTAAAAATCGAATCTTTTGATTCAGAACCACGCGAATCGCAGTAGAAAACGAAATATGAAAATACCGGTACAGTACCGGTACGTATCGATGCTGTACCGGTACGTACCGGTGCCTAACCGGTATTACATCGGTACAGTATAATATCGTATCGATACAACGTGAAAATCCCAACTTTCGATTGAGAAGCACGCGAATTGCAGTAGAAAACAAAATATGAAAATACCGGTACAGTATCGGTACGTACCGGTGCCCGACCGGTATTACATCGGTATAATATAGTATCGTATCAATACAACGTGAAAATCCCAACTTTCGATTGAGAACCACGCGAATCACAGTAGAAAACGAAATATGGAAATACCGGTACAGTATCGGTACGTACCGGTACAGTACCGATACGTACCGATACACGACCGGTATTACATCGGTACAGTATAGTATCGTATCGATACAACGTGAAAATCCAAACTTTCGATTCAGAAGCACGCGAATCGCAGTAGAAAACCTAGAAAATGAAATATGAAAATACCGGTACAGTATCGGTACATACCGATACGTACCGGTATTACATCGGTACAGTATAGTATCGTATCGATACTACGTCAAAACTTGCATCTTTCGGTTCAGAATCACGAGAATCGCAGTAGAAAACAAAATATGGAAATACCGGTACAGTATCGGTACAGTACCGATACGTACCGGTACATGACCGGTATTGCATCGGTACAGTATAGTATCGTATCGATACAACGTTAAAAACTACATGTTTCGATACAGAACGGTGCGCATGGCAATAAAATAAATTTCTTTCACGTTTCACGCACTGTTGAATTACAAATAATAAAATACCGGTATGGTATCGATTATGTACCGATACATGACCGGTATTACATCGATACAGCATCGATACAATGTCAAAATACGTTTGTTTTTATTCAGAACCATGCAAATCGCGCTATGATAAGTTCCTAGCTTTCACAGCGATATTCAAGGCAAAATATGAAAATACCGGTATAGTATCGATTACGTACCGGTACATGACCGGTATTACATCGATACAATGTCAAAAGATGTATCTTTCGATTCAGAACTGCGTGAATCATGCTCAAGTATGTAGTTGAAAATTGGTAGTATGTGTATAGGAAAATACAGGTATTGTATCGAATATGGTCTATGGTGGAAACCTCTAAATGGTGGAAACCTCTCTATGGTGGAAACCTGTCAATGGTGGCAAATTTTACTTTTTTATAACCATAGACTACATGATAAATGTTTTTAAAAAGCATCTGTATGGTGGAAACCTGTTTATGGTGGAAACCTGTCTATGGTGGAAACTGGTCTATGGTGGAAACCGGTCTATGGTGGAAACCTCTCTATGGTGGAAAATTTGACTTTTTTGTACCATAGACTACATGATAAATGTTTTTAAAAAGCATCTCTATGGTGGAAACCTCTGTATTGTGGAAACCTCTCTGTGATGAAAACCTGTCTATGGTGGAAACCTGTCTATGGTGGAAACCTCTCTGTGGTTGAAACCTCCCTATGGTGGAAAACTTGGGTTTTTTGTACCATAGGCTACATGATAAATGTTTTTAAAAAAACATCTCTATGGTGGAAACCTCTAAACAGTGGAAACCTCTAAATGGTGGAAACCTCTTTATGGTGGAAACCTCTGTATGGTGGAAACCTCTCTATGGTGAAAAATTTAACTTTTTTGGACCATAGACTACATGATAAATGTTTTAAAAAAACATCTTTATGGTGGAAACCTCTAAATGGTGGAAACCTCTAAATGGTGGAAACCTCTATGGTGGAAAATTCGACTTTTTTTAACCCTAGACTACATGATAAATGTTTTAAAAAACATCTCTATGGTGGAAACCTCTAAATAGTGGAAACCTCTCTATGGTGGAAAATCTGACTTTTTTGGACCATACACTACATGATAAATGTTTTTCAAAAACATCTTTATAGTGGAAACCTCTAAATGGTGGAAACTTCTAAATGGTGGAATCCTCTCTATGGTGGAAAATTTGACTTTTTTAACCATAGACTACATGATAAATGTTTTTTTTTAAAAAACCTCTCTAAACGGTTGAAATTTTTTACCGCGGTCCCATATATGTTATTCCACCATATCCAGATTTTACCCCATATATACCTATATATATATATTTCTCATAATTTACTTATATATGTTTAGGTCCAAATTGTGCATACAGTGTGTTCAACAAGGACCACTGCGAATTAGGCCCATACATGTAAATACCCAAAGTATTCGCTGGGAATTTCTGTGCCTACAAACTGCATCAAAGAAAAGTTTGTAAATACCACTGTTCATTGAAAAGTTGTACTTCATGAAAAGCTACTTATCTGGTTGGGGCATTTGGCTTGCATTTGCCTTGCATTTGCCGCTCACAAGGCCCAATATGGCGGCCCCTTAAAACGTTGCTCCATTGAAGCTCATTGGCTGCAGGGATCAAAGGGCCCTTTGGGGCCTTTTGCCCCAGAATTAAGCCCCGTACACGCTACACTGACTCGACTACATGTACACGTGTAAGTCGGAACCGGCTAAAGGGCCCTTTCAGTGTTTCAGGGCCCTTTTACCTATATATGTGCCTACATATGAACCTGGGTGCAATATAAAGATGCAAAGGGCCCATTGGCAATAGAAAACGCGACATGGGTGCTTTGTGGTCAATGTTGTATGGAAGCAAGCATAGGGCATGTTCGGTACACTTGGGTTCTTCTCAAAGGGCCTCTTGGGCCGATTAAAGGTTTAAGTCTTGGATTAGTCCAATAGGGAATATTCGGACATCTTTTTTTTCTTGCTAACACACCCCTTAAACATTGTGTCATAAAAATTAACAGAATTTAAACAAATTTATTATTTAGGGCCTATCCTATATATAGAAATTAAATATGTATTTTGTTTTATATACAGATTTATAATAAGAAGGGACCTGATGCTTTTTCAACTTTTTCAATGAATGGAGATAATAAGCCCTTTGAAAACAGGTTAGGGCCATTTACCTGTGGCATCTTGGGTTACAGTGACTCTGTGGACCTCAAGTCACCTAAACTACTATCCAATTACAAGGTTGTAACATGATATAGTGTAAAGAGTAACATGATATGTAGGCCTACTCAAAATCTCAAAATAATTAAATTCACACCATATTCACAAAATTTTCTTCATAAAAACCCCCTAAAAAAAGTTGGAAAAGCAGGATATTTCTTAATTAAATTTTAATCATCATTACAATTATCATTTTCAAATTTTTAAGATTATCAAACCCATTTATAACTGTAATTAGGTTGTTATATAGTAATATTAGTTAAATATGTAGAACTTTATAAATAAAGCAATACAATATAAAAGTAATAAAGTAATATCACAAATAAATAAATAAGTAAGTAAATAAGTAAATAAGTAAATAAGTAAATAAGTAAATAAATAAATAAATAAATATGTAAATAAATAAATAAATAAATAAATAAGTAAATAAATAAATAAATAAATAAATAAATAAATAAATAAATATGTCAATAAATAAATAAATAAATAAATAAATAAGTACCTAAGTAAATAAGCAAATAAGTAAATAAATAAATAAATAAATAAATAAATATATAAATAAATAAATAAATAAATAAATAAAACAAATAAATAAATAGATAAATAGATAAATAAATAAATAAATAAATAAACTATTTTTAAAAAGTTATAATATATTAAAAATGGAATATAATGGAACCTGTTAAAGACGGAATAGATATTTAATATTTACTTTATATGATTAAATAAATGGATTTTTCCGGTGTCACGGTTCGCTCCGAATGGCAACAGAGTTTGTAGGTTGGGCTCCTCCTCTGGGTGGTTTAAACTTGTATCGAGACAAGAAGGTCGACGCGAATGAAATGAAGTCATATTATCAGTGCAAACATTTTATTAATGATGA
>JAVBJR010000283.1:0-5201 GCA_031546965.1 Dysgonomonas sp. | reverse complement strand
GTATAATCTTGGTATAATATGTTCAGTTGTAGCTATTTCTGGTCGATTTTTGTTGTTTTACGGAAAATATTGATAGATTCAATCATGGCATCGACTTGGCCAAGTTGAAGTTTTTGGGTGGTCAGTTTCGACTATCGTAATGTTACATTTGTAACATATTTCAGGGTTTAATTTTTACAGTATGTACGAGGATTTGCCATATAATTATCTATTGATACGCTCCAAATTTGCGATTTGTATATGACGTATTTATTAATTTTGGCTAGAATTTCAGAATGGTCCGTTACACCCATAGCTAGGGGCGTTTTGGACCATTTATCATTTTGGTTTCAATAATTTTTCCTGGGCGTAATAATGATCGCAAGCAAATACGAAAAATATACAAACACACTACGATGTATAGCAGATAATGGCCATATGCGCAATTTTCTTCAAACGCTTTAGTTTTTCTAAAATAAATTGTGACACAAAAAATGGTCGATTCATCCCCGGTCCCCCTAATCGTAAATAAATGTGCATAATTGTAAATAATAAAAATAATAATAAAATAAATGTGCATAGGTGTAAATAATTGTGCGTAATTAAAAATAATAATTGCAAATAATTGTGCAAGATTGTAAATAATAGTGCACAAGTGTAAATAATAAATGTGGATAATTATAAATAGTAATTGTGCACAAGTGTAAATAATTGTGCATAAAATTTTTCAATAATGCCACAACTTGGGTAAGTCCATTACTTTAGTGATGGTGCAAGTGGACAGTACAGATTTGCATCCGTGTTTACCCCTTTTATAAATTGCTTTAGCACCTTTACAGAACCACCATCTCTTATAGAATTTACAGCAATTTCGCTAAAATTCAAGGATTTCTCCAGCATCTTCACCAGCATCTCAACAAGTACTTGCATTTCCTTGTGAGTATACTCTTCGCAGAAATTTCAACAAATATTCCGAGAATAAATCCGCAATTTCCGGATAAACTCAGGAATCACCCAAAATTAATAGAAACTCATTTCTAAATTCCCAACGTAGCACAGCAAGACTCAACAACAGAATCTGCATCTTCGCAGCATCCGCAGCATCATCAAGATCGACGTAGGACGATGATATCCCTTTCCGTCCGCATCAACCTTAAAACTTCAGGAAAAAAGCATCCAACAAAACAACAACACCGTGAACACGCAGTTCACCTCGAGGCTACCACTCCCAGTCAGCCCCTCTTTAAACATCGACTATCGCACAGGTAAGTATGGAAAACCACATTCCGGTAACGGAAAACAGATAAACCATTTACCACAACATTTTATTCTTTCAGGAAACTTCGCAGGAAAATAACAAAAACAACAAAATCAACAACAAGAAAATACTAACTCACCAAGGATGGCGAACACATAGCGGTCTCGCTACTTCTCCTTAGCGTTGTGACGTAAGTTGTATTTCTTACTTCCTGGTGGCCGTCCTCTTTTCGACTTCTTCGGAGGGATAAGCGGCAACCCAGGGATGACAGGTGGATGATAAGGAGCAAGTTGGCAGATATGGACAGTTCCCAATTCGACGTCTGAGTTGGATTCTTTCTGTAAAGCAACGTTCTCCAAAATCATCTTGGCGATTTCAAATGGTCCTTCCCTCTTAGGAGCCAATTTCGCGCTGAATTTTCTCGAAGCATCGGACAGCAGGTGGGTTTCTCGGAGAACCAAATCTCCAACCCTGTAAGTATAATTACTACGGTACTTATCGTCATACTTCTGTTTGGTGGCAGCTTTGTCAAAGTTTTCCCGGACAAACTGGAAGGCTTTGGCAAGACGGTTTGGTAGGTTGGGAACGTTGACAGGGTTTCTAGATAAGGCATCAGCAGCAAGATTATTACATCCGGGTCGATACCTGAAGGTAAAATCCATGCTCCTTTAGTCGCAATGCCCATCTCGCCAAACGTCCGACTGGATCCTTCAAGGTGCGCAACCATCGCAGAGCCTGGTGATCCGTTTCTACGGTGAAGTGTATGTATGTGCTCTATGTATGGCGCGAACTTCTGTACTGCCCATACCACCGCCAAACACTAGTTGTGGAGCTGAGTAGTTCCTTTCAGCCGGAGTTAACCCTCTACTCGCGAAATAGAGAGGAAACGTCTGGCCGTCGTGCTCCTGCATCAGCACAACTCCTAGTCCTACTCCGGAGGCGTCCGTCTGGATGATAAACTCTGTTGAGGTCTGGAAGTCTCAACCCAGCGGCGTTCGCCAGCAAATCTTTGATGGTATGGAAAGCATCGCTTGCTTCCGATGTCCACTCCCAAGGGACATCCTTCATCAAGTCCGACAAGGGCTTTGAGATGATGGCGAAGTCCTTCACAAACTTGTGGTAGAAGCCAGCCAGTCCGAGGAATTGTTGGACTGCTCTCTTACTACAAGGCTCTGGAAAATTTGCAATAGCATTTACCTTCTTCAAATCTGGTTTGACCATGCCCGGCATGATAACGTATCCCAGGAACTTAAGTCTCTGCCTGCAGAGTTGTACTTTGTCCACGTTGATCCGCAGTCCTGCGCGGTCAAGTCTACCAAAGACATCCTCCAAATGCTCTAGATGATCCTCCATGGTCTCGGAGTATATGATGACATCGTCGAAAAATGGCTCGGCCCACTTCCTCGCAGCATCTCTCAGTACAGCGTCCATAAATCGCTGGAACGTGGCCGGCGCGTTGCGGAGTCCAAAAGGCATTACCGTAAATTGGAAGAGGCCTTGGTGTGTGGAGAATGCCGTTTTCTCCCGGTCTTCAGGAGCTAGAGGAATCTGAAAAAAACCCCTTCTCCAAATCTAACACCGTAAACCATTCAGCTTTACCCAATCGCGAGAGGATGACCTCGATGTTCTGCATTGGGTAGCTATCAGGGATGGTGAGTTCGTTGACCGTCCGGTAATCTATGCAGAATCTTGATGTTCCATCAGGTTTAGGTACCACCACCGGCGACGACCTCCACGCGGAGCAAGAACGTTCAATGGCTCCGCATTTTAGGTAGTCAGCAATGTGTTGAGCAACCAGTCTCCTCTTGGCAGCATTTTCAGGCCTAAGAGCTGAACAAGCAGGAGGGTGGTCGATGGTGCGAATTTGGTGGAAAACTCCTATGGCTCCTCCAGGTTTGAACTTGAACAAATCGAGGTGGTGTTCAAGCAGTCCGAACAGCAATGGCTTGTGCACAGCCGTACAGTCAGAGATATCTACACGTCCACGTCACTCGTGCATCTCAATGACTCTCGCTGAAAAACTCGCATAGGGGCTTCGAAGGGGGTTACAACTCCTGGAAGCTTTCTCGAGGTCCACGTACCTTTTTGCACGTCTGGAACGATAGTGGCTCCCCGAATGAAATCTCTCCCAAGAATCACCGTCTGATTGGCGCCGGACACCACTACGAAGTTTTGGATGTTCCAACCTCCGGCCCATTTCAGATTTATTAGCGTCTCGCCATAAGCCATAGTCTCGCCAGCGACTAGCTCCATCCTTATGGCCCTCGTTGTGTCGATTTTGATGTCTGGCAACATCCGGCACATCTCTAGGTCGATGATACACCCCGAGATCGATGAGGGCCTGCACGGGTCGACCAGGTAGGACGATATTAATCAATGGTACCTTATCCTCAGACAGCAGTCCGAAGAATCCTCGGTACGAAGTCCTCTTGGCTTCTTTCAAGTTGTTGTCCACCGCTAAGTCCTTGCAGGGTTCCTCAGATGGTCCAGTTTCCAAAGCAAAAACCTGGCCGCAACCCTCGGTGGTAGGGGCTGCTGGCGAGTCTAGTTTTATGGTACCTTCTTAGGGCATACGTTGGCATAGTGCCCTTCGTCTCCGCAGTGGTAACTGTTGGACCTCCTAGGCTCCGCAGCAACCTTTGGAATCGCTCCAGTCGCAGCAGGGGCTGTGGTGCTTCCGGTGTTCGGAGCAGCAGCGGGGGTTCGAATCGGCTCGGCGTTCCCTCCAGAGACCTGTACCTGCTGGTTATTAGGTCTAGGGTTATTGTGTCTTACGTACGGTGGTCAAGATGATCCTCTAGCAGCCGGTTGCGGCTGCTGCGATGGTCTGCGGTCTTGGTGCTGTTGAGGTTGACTCTGACCTCTATCGCGACCTTGACTCCTGTCGCGACCTTGACTTCGGTCTCGTCTCTGACTCCGGTCACTTCCTTGCTGACGGCTTCTATCCGGCACGGATATAGCTCTCCTAGGAGGGTTGTAACCTAGAGCAGGGTCTGATAGCTCGTTCGCGTGTAGTGGTGCGACATATTTGTCCATGGCTAGCACAGCAGCGTCCAGTCCCGGAGCTGCTTCCTCTAAGTCAGCAAGGGTGTAGAATCTCGTACCTGCTAGCAGAGTCTTGTAGCGTGGGTGAGCTTGGTTCCTAATTTTGGAAATTATCGCTGCATCCGTAGCGCCAGGCAAAACTCATCTGAAATAAGCAGTAACAGCGTAGATAAAAGTGGCCAATTTTCTTCGTCTCCCTGTGTTCGGAGATTGAGCTCGCGGAAGAGGGTGTCCTTGCAGTCCTCCGGCAGAAAACGGGTACTAAACGCAGTCTTAAACTGGTCCAAACGTTGGAAACCTCTCTTGAAGTCCCACCACATCTTGGCTTCACCTCGCAGCGCCGTAGGTACCACCGATGTCATAAAATCACACTCGCTGAATCCGCAGGAAACTCCATATTCCCTCAGAGCAGTCAGGAAATCGTTGAAGAATTTGCCACCAACTCCCCTGTGAGAAGGTAACTTCACGTGTCTGTTAATCTTACCAAAGTGGTTACCCTCGGGAGCGAACTCGCGCAAGGAATACTGTCGCAATGGCTCATGTCGAGGCTCTGGGTCCATGGGTCTGGTGAAGATAAACGGTTCCGCAGCCATTTCTGCAGGACGTTTGCACTCTTGCACTCTGCACTCTTGCAACCAAATCTGGGGTGCGAACCTCACCTTGCAACCCAAGAAATTGTGCCAAAGTGCGCGCAGATGGTGGTGCACTCGTCGCCGGTCTATTCATCCCATTTGGTCCATCAGGCGCTGAGCTAATCTGAGTGGAACTCAGTTAGGGTGAATTTAGCAAAGACCCTGCAACGATGCTTTCATCCAAATCAACATTAACAGGTGGAAGCTGAGCACGGGGAGGAATTCCATGTTCGGAAAGACCTCGGCTCCGCACTCGCTCGCCTACATTTTCAAATCCAATTATTTCA
>JAVBJR010000517.1:0-2823 GCA_031546965.1 Dysgonomonas sp. | reverse complement strand
TGAAATGCTTTCTAAATGTATTGAATTATTTTAATTTGTTGTTTGTTAATCCTGCTATGCTGGATGTTTATTGAAGATATAAAATTTCATTTGCGAAATGCACCAGCAAAAATCAATAATAAATTAATGTTTACAATGTTGTTTGCTATCTGAAAACAATTAGGACATGTGTAATCGGAGTACAATTGTTTACCGAGTTTTGGTTGCTTGGACATTTCACCTCCAGCATATTGGACGACTGAACGATTTTTCTAACAGGCATCCTGAACTTAAAAATTTAAAGGGCTCTTGACTTTTGGTTTGGATTGGACTTGATTTTGAACAAATGAACACGTTGTTTGGCACCTATATTTCACGCAACATCGGCTGCAAAACGTTTGCAAAATTATGATAAACAGACAATTAATTCATTCGTCTGTGATCTTAATATTCAAATTTAGTTCCCGTGCATTTATTATCGACTACCTAGTGGCCCATCAGGTACTCTCTATAATATATGTTATTAAATGAATCCTATGATACAAAAGTAATGTGATGTTAATTTCAGTGTAAGGGTCATATTGGCCAGCGACTAATAGTAGCACAACAAACTGTTGCCATGGTTTACTCAATACGTGGACATATGTGTATCGATTTGTGTCCCTATGGGTGTGTCATAAATATGTCATTTTCCACCCTGCAAATGCTGCTCGTTGGTTTAAGTGGCAGGCTATGATAAGTTTTTGCTGCTCATTAAGATGTCAATAATCACGTGGTACATGAAGCAACCAATCAAGAACTCGGTGTTACATTTCGTATATAAATATATATTTAGATCAGACATTGCATCCAGGTTATTCCAAGGACCTCATTGGGCATAGTTCAGACAGTGATCCCCTTGAAGCTTATCTTGCTTTTGACTAATTACAGCAGATGTAAGTACTAACGTCAAATGTGTTTTTCATTGTTGGTACCAGTGACTAGCAGTACTAAATTATACAGTTTATTTTAAAGATTGCACCATGTGCATCTTGTTTCTAGCAATTTTCAGCGAGTCATTTCAAAATCTGTGAAACAGCAGACGATTAGTCATGTGAAGAAAACTCACATTTCAATACATCTTACCTATATGTTGAGGATTTCCATTAGTATTGATCTCACATATGCATGTCTTTTGGCCTTCTTGTTCAGGAGATATAGAATTTTAGTTTCAGGGAGTTATTTTGTGGACACGCTGTATTTTAAATTTATTTGGCTAAGACCCCTGTGAATTACAATAGGACTTTGTGGTTTGCACATTGAAAATGCACATTGTATTTATATCACAATTGTATTTGTGCAATCGAGCCAATTACCCGCTATAATCCAAATGGACCCAATTTCCCTAGTTTGATAGGCCAAATATGAAATTCCATGGAAACAATTGATACAATGGGCCCAATTGTACAATTAACGAAGTTCAATGGGCCTAATGGTCTTAATGATGTCCAATAAACACAATGGACCTGACTGATTCCAACGGACCCAATGGTCCTAACAGATTCCAATGGGCTAAATGGTCCTAACCGAGTCCAATTGGCCCAATGGTCCTAACCAAGTCCAATGGACCCAGTGGTCCTAACTGAGTATAATGGTCCTAATAGAATTGAAATTTGCTCATGGAATTCTAAGGGGTAAATGGTCTTATTTAAATCCAAAGGGCCCAACAATCCTAGTGAAATTTAATGGGCCCAATAAAATCTGAGGATCCAGCAGAACAGAATGGGCACATTGAGAGCGATGGGCTGATGAATCTAATGGGCCAGACCAACCCAATGGGCAAATAGCTTGTTGCCAACTTCCGCCATGTTTGTTTTCATGATAATTTCACGTGACCTGCAGTTATATTAGCAGAACAGAGCAGATGTGCTGGTTGCTGAAATCGATTAAACTACGTACTCGTGTAACTACGTGCTCACGTCCAATTGTTCAATTAGTCGACTGACAAAGTCTTTTAATATTTATATAAAATAACGTCCTGTGTTAAAATATTTATTGTAATGATCGATTATTGCGCTAGTAACCATTTTCCTTTTCTACGACTTGCCTATGGTGGAAATTGCTCTAAACTTTAATTGCGTTTTTGTACTTATCGAAATTATACGTTGTGTTATTGACCCGATCTCCGGCAACTTGCCAAATCAATAAAGTACAATCGGTCCCAGGCTGTAGAAACCTTCACCATATGAGCATTCTGTCTGTAAGAGGCAGAGCGTCTAACGTATTTCCTGTGGGAATTTCTCATCCATAAGGGTTTTTCGCCTAAGTAACGGCAAAAATCATAGATGTAACAAGTAGTGAATTTCCTGTTATACTAAAGAATAAAGGAATATTCAAGCCTTTTCCATTTAAGGTAAGGAAATTTAAAAATATTTGTAGTGATAGGTCATGGGCAATGAGAAATGTAATAACTAGGGAGATACTTCTATATGGCTATCTAACAATGAAACGTATGCTAACTTTTCGCTTGTATACACTACCGTAAAGTGCTGTAATAGTTCCCCGGGGAATTTATTATATTATATATATTTTTTTGCTTTTTTGGCCCTCAATCAAGAAATCCAAATAATACTAATTTACAGCTGCTGTAAAGTGAAACATTCTCAGCAGAACTTTGACTTTTACAAAAAACTTAACATACATTTACAGTCATATTTTGTTGTTGGACTAGCGGCCCACGACCCAGTGAAACTAGCCACTGCGCCGACTGCTCACCTGCTAGAAGGCGGCCAATACCACCAAGTGCTACATTGTTAAACCAGCGACTAAACTACCTGCGTACCTGCTAGAAGGGGGTGTCGATAG
>JAVBJR010000230.1:0-3839 GCA_031546965.1 Dysgonomonas sp. | reverse complement strand
TTATTGGTAACAGGACTGTGCTGTGGTTATAGTAAACCTGCCATGGATACTTTTATTAAAGGAGAACTGTCAGGGTATTTTTCGTTATTTTTGATTGCAAAGACAATCAGGTCGCTAAAATGATCGAGTATCGAAGAATAGTCAGGCAGGTTGTGAATTTTTCGGCTGCAGAGATGTTGAGCAATTGCTATTCAAAGAAATCGGCTAAACGACCGCATACATCCTCCTATTGGTCTACATTGTCGATTGACTCATTGTCGAACCACGCCCCCGCCGGGTACGTACGTAATACCAACTGTTTGCAGTTCTCGGGGAAGGAAAACGGCAATTTCATTGAAATGCAAGTATAAGTTGGACATCTGGACAACACTTGGCAATGCAACAATCGCACTATGTTAACGTTTTGTTCCTCAAACCGAATTTTAACGAATATAGGGGCGGAGCTACAATATTGTGCTTAGATTGCTGACAACTTTTTTTTCTTCCTTTTATAATTGAAATCTGACTTCATCAACATGTTTTTCACCATGTTTTTCATGTTTGATGAGATTTTTTGTGTATGTTAGGAAATGGTGACAGTTCTCCTTTAACTTTAGTAAAAGTTGTAAACAACGCTCACAGTGCTATAGGCACTTATAAATAGGCAGATAAATTGCCAGAACTTTTTTTATTATTTATAAAATAAATTTTGTAATAATATTGACAACCATGTCTATAACAAAAATAACTATAATTTTGCTATTTTATTTAGAGCTATTTGAAGTTATTTTCCAATCAGTTACACAAAATATTGCAACGTATGCTCTTTGACACTAAATGTTATTTTTAAGGACTTATCAAATGATGCACCATAAGTAGTATAGCATAATTTTCTAGATCATTTTAACTATGTTTTGGGCTAAAGAATATTAAATAACGATACAAATATTGATCTGAAACTTGAATTGACGTTTCACAGTAACTTTCATATCGAAAATCAATATCACTAAAATTTTCAAAAACTAGAAGCGTATCTCGATACATTATTCAGCAAGTTGGATGCCTACCCAGATAACACATCAACGTTTCAAAGACGTTTCAGAGACATTTCTAAAAATCTTTGGTGACGTTGCAGGTCTGTCATTTACTGACGTCGTTTGGCCGTCCAAATGTCTAATCCCTCAACCAATAAACGTTTCTGCTGTGGCTCTACAACGTGGTAATATGGTCTTTTGACGTTTCTTGACTGGGGTGTTCGTTGCAAATATGTTGCTGAGACGTCTGGAACTACAATGTGGAAGCGTTGCAAGAACGTTGCACAAATGTCTTATTATGACATGGCAGCAACATTACTGCTCTGTTGAGAAAACGTCTTATTATGACTTGGCAGCAACGTCACTGCTCTGTTGAGAAAACGTCTTATTATGACATGGCAGCAACCTCACTACTCTGTTTATACCACTACGTTACAGCGGTAAATATGGTTGGATTTTAATCCAGAAATTACTTGTATCATAAGTAATGGCTAATTTCTTTACCTATAAAACATTGCAAAACATTGGTACAATATATATTTAAAAGGTGATAACATATATAATGTGCCGAGAAAAAAAAATGCAGACATGTAAATGATAATATACCTTTATTAACAATTGGCATTACAAATTTACACAATCATTATGTACTAATGCTATGAAATATTATTTCAGTGTATCTGAACCGTGCACTTTCATCCCTGCATATGCAATCCATACCATCAGTTGTTTATAGGCTGTTCCGTTTGAGCTAGGGGAAGAAAAACAAATAATTAGACTTCAATTAAATAAGACATTTTGCAAAAAACATAATTTTAATGAAGTCTGTATGTAATGCATGAATTTGATAATACACAGTGAGGAATGAAGATTGGCGATTTTGAAATGGCTAAGACAAAGTATTCAATAATTCACAAATTACATTTGTAGTTATTGTCACTACATTAAAGTATATGATGACAAACTTCGATCATGACTAGCTTGAAAAATTTTTCCGTTAAAATACTTTCAGATGTAATTTTCCAAAAATAAATTATGAAAATTACTTTTCTAAAATGTTTTTTTTTTTATATACTAAGGCCCGGCTTGTCAGTTCGGGGTGGTGCTGGGTTGAGAGTTTTTTTTTTACATTTGTGGACATTGTGTTTGTTAAATTCATGCTGTCAAAGGTATGTAAAAGCAATCACACTAATAAATTAGACATAATAGGTCAAAATTTGCTCTTTTATTTGTGCACTTGTATGTTTTTGTGCAATTTGCATTAACCTCTAAAAATAATATATTTTACGTAACCAAAATCTGTCATTTCCTGCATTTTACTCCTCACCTCTTGTGTTAACCAATTTCCGATATCTTTAATAGTTTGAGTGATGTGTGAAAAACCAGTTTTAAAATATTAAATAAAAAAGATGTATTTATATTCAGGATATATATATATATATTGAATGCTTTTTTCACAACCATATTTCAAAACCGCCCACCCCACCCAGTATATGTTTGCGACACTGTAATAACTGTACAATTTCTTCTTGTCAATGAAATGAAGTATGTTCAAAATATTGAATTAAACTACTCACAGCATTTCTTTTGTCTGCTTGGTGCATACTTCAGCCAGCGGGCGATGTAGTTTTTGACATCTGACTCTGTTGCATTTGCATACAATTTGTTACTGCGAACAACAGCCAAGACAAAGATTATTAGCACACATGCTAGATACATGTACAGTATGGTTGTTATATACAGCAAGTCGTTACCTGTTACAAGGGAAACAAGGTTTGAGGTGCAGAACGGTTTTTTCTCTTTTTTCCCAAACATGCTATAATGCATGGCCAGGTTGTATGTTATTATCCGTTTCATAACATTCCAAGCGACGTCACATTCTTTTACCCCGCCAATTACGCTGAAATGAGAGATCTACAAAAGATATGCATATGGTGAAACACTGTAAATTTCTCATTAATTGCAATATAGTGATAAATTCCATGCAAGATACAACTTATTTGAAGGTGTTTCAATAAATCTCTCCAGGCACTGCAACTCGACATCCGTGTCTACCGGCATATGTGGTAGATCATCGGTAGGATTGATATAATTATCATCGGATCTGCTCCTGGTGGCTAGCTAGCCAGCTTATAAGCTAGGCCTACCTTGATTATTGAGCAGCTGCATTTAAAACTGTACTCTTTATCCTGAAACAGTTAAAACCTCAATTAGATTAGACAGTATATGCTATGCTAGGGAATAAATGCTAGGGAATAAATTTTAAGAAAGATTCAATGTTTTTTTTTAACAAGAATGCTCCAAGCAGCAATCTTTCCAAAATGTACAGTGCTGGAACATTTTTGTTAAATATTACTTTCTCTAACAATTAAGAATTCATTACATAGCAAATCTGAAAATGTAAAAATAATTTCACTTACTTTTTCGTTGAACTTCCGTTGGCTTGAAAGTGCACAAGAACAGGATTGTGTTTCAAGTTTGAATCTGTGTAAATTTTTATTACCCAAACCAAAGCTTTTCATTGGGCAGAAAATAAATAAACTGTTGCACTTGGGGTAGGGCATGAGGGTTGGGGCTAGGGAGGGGCAGTTAAATGTTGTTCCATGACGGCTCTGAAATGTCATGCAATTACTTACAGGCAACGTTAAAATGAGTCTGATTAGGAACATTGCAGTGACGTTTACTGTGACATTACTATTTTCTGGTCGTTAAAGGTCGTTCCACAACGTCTCTGAAATGTCATGCAATTACTTACAGGCAACGTTAAAATTAGTCTGAATAGGAACGTTGCAGTGCCGTTTACTGTGACCATACTATTTTCTGGTC
>JAVBJR010000475.1:0-2768 GCA_031546965.1 Dysgonomonas sp. | reverse complement strand
CGAAGATATCGATATTATCGATATTGTTTTCTAATATATCTCCCAGTGGAATCTCATTTAAAGCGAACAAACACTGGGTGGACATGTTTTCTGGGCGCCATAACCGGAAACTTGTCGGCATAGGCGACGTCATTATCATTTGTTTGGTTGTTTTTGGGTTGAAAGTAAACAAAACGAACGTCTTTTGGTTGGTAAGGCCCCCCCGAAAAAAGAAAAGAAGAAAAAAATCCCAAAGCAAAAGCTCTTTTCAAAAAGTCCAATTTCCAGAATGCACTGGCAAAAAAGTTGGAAAAAGTGGCAATGGGGGATTGTTAGGGTTAGGGTTAGAGTTGGATCCATCTGGTACCGCTCCCACACCATGCACAGTGACTGCAGGGAGCAACAGGCCAAGGTGGCTCCCACCACCCTCAACAAGCTCCCCAACTATGAAGCACCAACACCTCCAACAAACACAAATTCCCACTAAGTAACTTCCTACTCTCTACTCTATTGCTCTATAATTAGTTACAAATCCAATACTTTTGTGAACAATTGCTCTGTAATTATAAGTATACAGTGAAACCTGTCTATGGTGGAAACTGTCTATGATGGAAACCTGTCTATGGTGGAAAATTTGAATTTTTTAGTGACCATAGACTGATAAATGTTTTTAAAAATCTGTCTGCTGGAAAATCTAACTATTTGGTGGAAGGTTTTCCCGGTGCTTTCAGATTCCACCATAGACAGGTTTTACTACATGAAATGCACTTGTGACCAGTTGTGAATGATGGCTGGGTTGTGACAATTTGAACCAATTATACATTTTTCAGTGACCATAATAAGAGATTTGTAACCAAATTATTTGACTAACCCTCTGATGTACGATAAAATAAAGTGTCCGTATGTTGTGGTGAGTTGTGGTGAGTTGTGCGTGACAAGTTATCATTGTGACGACTTTTGCACTATAATCTGTGTGACCATTTGCAGTATGATCAAATTACTGTCACAGATTTGTAATGTAAAAACATGCTTATAGGCACCTTTGTGACCAGCTATATGTCCAAATTGTTTGTGTGACAAGTTGACCTTGTGACGAGTTGATCATGTGACGAGTTGACTCCCTAATCACTTTATCGCAAATCTATCTCAGTCACTTCTATCACTGAAAAGTAATCCCACTTCAAATAGTGAATTCACTTTGTATAGATCATCTAGATAATCTAATTTTGGTTACATCAAATCAGTTTTAATTCCTCCAAATGGTCACACTGTTTCTGAACCACCATTGACCAATCATAATACTAGAATACACTTCATTGTCGGCTTCCATATATGGAAGGGTTATAACCACACCCCTTAATATTAATCCTTAAATTTACCATAACCATAATAATTAGATATACAACTGATTCCGGCCGCTTAATAGGGTCAGTTGCATACATACTACACTGTAATTACAGTAAACCTATCTATGGTGGAATCTCAGGGGACTGGAAAAATCTTCCACCATAGACAGGTTTAATTTTTCCAGCATAGAGAGGTACATTTTTAAAGAAAATTAAACATAAGCCATGTTGTCAATTGTCTAAAAAATTCAAAATTTCCACCATAAACAGGTTTAATTTTCCCAGCATATAGAGGTACATTTTTAAAACATTAAACATAAGTCATGCTGTCAATTATTTGTTCCAAAAAAGTCAAAATTTCCACCATAGACAGTTTCCACCATAGACAGGTTTAATTTTTCCACCATAGACAGGTTTACTTTTCCACCATAGAGAGGTACATTTTTAAAAAAAATTAAACACAAGTCATGCTGTCAATTGTCCAAAAAAGTCAAAATTTCCACAATATTATTTTCCACCTTAGAAAATTATCACCATAGACAGTTTCCACCATACACAATTGTAACCATAGACAGTTTCCACCATAGACAGGTGTAAGTTTTCCAGCATAGAACGGTACATTTTTAAAAATTAAACATAAGTCATGCTGTCAATGATTTTGTCCAAAAAAGTTAAAATTTCCACCATATAGTTTTCCACCATACACAATTGTCACCATAGACAGTTCCCACCATAGACAATTGTCACTTTAGACAGTTTCCACCATAGACAGGTTTCATTTTTCCATCATAGAGAGGTACATTTAAAAAAAATAAATATAAGTCATGTTGTCAATTGTCCAAAAAAGTCAAAATTTCCACCATATAGTTTTCCACCATAGACAATAATTACCATAGACAGTTTCCACCATAGACAGGTTTAATTTTTCCAGCATATAGAGGTACATTTTTAAAAACTAAACATAAGTCATGCTGTCAATTGTCCAAAAAAGTCTAAATTTCCACCATAGAGTTTTCCACCTTAGAAAATTGTCACCATAGACAGTTTCCACCATAGACAGGTTCCACCATAGACACATAACAGAGCAGTAATAGCTTTTAAACTGACAGTATGTTAGCAGAAAATGCGATATATTAATAACTATGTTTTTTGGAGCAAGTGCTGTCAAAAATGTATGGTGGTCAACAACTGGTGAAAGTTTTCTACTCCGGCTTGCCATACTCTAGACGGCGTGGTTTGCTGTCATGCCGAACGATTGCCGACAGCTGGTTCAGTGGTCACGTGACAGTTGCCCTCCCTCAAACCCAAACCCCTCCTCCTTCTCCCCACTGCCAAGTAAAAATGGGACCAACGGAAAGTTTGCAGGATTAATGAGCTTCCCACAATCGGAGCAAAACTTTAAATATATTCCTCAAGTTGTTCGCATTTCAATTTGATGGACAA
>JAVBJR010000518.1:0-3441 GCA_031546965.1 Dysgonomonas sp. | reverse complement strand
GGGGGGGGGGTCATCTGCATATCAACAATTGCAATTACTGCAGTCAGGTTAAGGTCCCTTCCTGGAGAACATAGGGTATACTACACTATTTGCATAATGCTCCACTCAGTGCAATGAGGAGTTGCACAAGCTGTTGGCATTGCTACGCGTTCTGGGAAGCATTGCTCACCCTAGGTTCACTTTCCTGCATGTTCTGGGTGTCGAGCACGGAAGCATTCTGCGAAATGTTTGATTGCCTGTATCTCCCGTGTTTGTTGTCTGAATGTCGTTCTGTTTGTTGCGCTAGCCTCATTTCTCCATCCTCTACAAGTCTCAAATTTACATGCCTAATGTACAGTGCGTACTGCAAAATCTAGACTTCGCGTGGCCTTGACAACGTTTGCCAAGGCCACCGGGATTATGCATAACGTTTAGCCCTCTTAGTTTAGGTTACAAAACCCAAACAACATTATTCTAGTCCATACACACGGTTTTCATTTATTTAACATTATTCACCGAATTTCCATTGTTTCCTCTGATCTGATTTCACCCTAAATACCTTTGAAATTGACTTTGGACACGAGTGGTGCGCTTGACGCAATGGCTCCGGAAATAAGATGGGGATATTTAAGGCCAAACCATGCAGCTAAAGAACCTGGATATGATCCACCAAAAACAATCCACTTATTGTCCTTAAATCCCATTTGTTGGGATATTTTGATCCGAAAATTAGCTATGTCCGCCAAGGCTTGCGCGCTACTCAGGTATGCCATGTTCTTGACATGCAGATCACTAAAATGATAAAAAATGGACATTGCAATAACTCCTAAACATTTGAAAGCTTTGTTAATATGCAGTTTGAAATATGAATGCGGTTCATTTTCAATCAGAAATGACACTTGTGCGCACTCACGCGGTTGGTCTGCTTTTGCCATAATATCTATGTTCCAGTAGGAAGCAGTATGCTCCAAATTTTTCAGCCCAGTTTATCCATTGACCCTGGGACATACATGCAGAATCAGCTGTTGATTCACCCCCAATAGAGAGGAAAATTGGTCCTCCATCTTTGTACATGGTGGAATTTACAAAGTATCTCTTGCATTTTTGTTTCGGAAAAATAAAAATAATTAGAAACTGTATGGCAATGTACCAAAACATCTTTAGATGTGTTAAAAACTACTATATACCTGTTTCCATTTTCCTGTGTTTAAATGATTAAAATGGTCCAAGTCTTGATCAAACCATCTGTCTTCGGTTGGATAGTGTTGCGGTTCAGGTGCTCGAAATTTTGCCAAATGGCTCGTGGAAATTGTGCAGCATATTGCAAAAATGATGGTGGACTCAGTAAAGGAAAGGAATAGAGGACCTTTCATGTTGAATGAAGTGAACAAAATGCACTGCAATTTTGAAGTTGTCCTGCTGGTAGTGTCATGAACATTGCGACAACATGAAGTTTGGTGTTGAAGGACATTTTATACCCAATGTGTCATAAATATAAGAAAAGTGTGGCAATGATAACTGCAAGGGATATTATATTTGAAAACTCGTTTTATTAATTAACTCAATAGACCATGTTATTTTCATGAAAGTTTGCCAATTCTTGGTGGCAGATCATCTATAAATAGATGAATGTTACCCAAATCAACATACACAAGTTATAGTATAGACAATTTAGACACACTAAATAAACACCAACAATCCTAAAATGTTTTGCAGCATTCTTTTCACAAAACTTATGCAAATTTTACCTGCATTTACAATGAAATGCAATTTTGCAATTTGATTCACCGATTGCATGCATGACCTTTTTCAGATCGAATTATAAGCTCCGCCTTTTTCCAATATGGAGGTCGATAAAGCTGCAAACTGGTTGGCAGAAAACCAGGTTACCCACATGTTCCCAACTAAAGACGCCATTTTTAATCTCTTTGTTCAGCCAAGGGAGGCTTGCTGCATGAAAAAGGTTAATTATGCTTTTTGCAGGGAACACTTTTGTTAAATTATAATGCTGAGTATACTAATAATTATATATACTAGCACTAATTACAAGACTTTAAAACAAAGATGTTTGTAATGTCAAATTTTGCAAGTGTTTCCTGGCCTTAGGAAAAATTACTGTTGTGCTGAGGTTTTCAAGTTTGGCGCGCGATTTTGCCCTCCAAGATGGCCGCCATTCGGTTTGTTTTATCAATGATTTTCATTGGTTAGAGCCGAGGTTAGAGCCCTTGATATCGCCGCCATCTTGCAGCGGGAAGGTGTGGCTAAACTTCAGTGTTTCTGATTAGCTGTTGGTCTATCACGTGTTTTCGGACGCCATCTTGCAGCGCGACCGAACATTTGTATGGAACGCCGGTGATTAATCATAAAAGCGGGCATCCGTTGTATATTCGCCATTCTCAGGCGCTTTATCTTTGCCTTGGATGGCGTCCCATACAGCGTGAACCAATCAGCGCTGTGAACGGGGTTGGCCGTACTCCTATTAGTATTCCTTGGCGAAAATACTTTCGCACGTGCAAGGTCGATTTGTTTATCTTGAATGGGAGTGGCAGACATTGAAATCATTTAGAAGTTTTACTCGGTTAGAGAAGTAAGAAATGTCTATTGCTCTCTATTCACCGGAAAATGCGGTTTTCCGCGATTATGCGTTTTACGCCGCTTTGGTGGGTCTTAAAATGTTTGCTGTAACTATTATCACAGGCATCTACAGAAAAAGATACAAGGTAATTAAATATTTGTCTTATATTAAAATTGCAAGTTATAATATATTCGTATATATATACACACTTTAATTTAATTACAGATATATTTAAATCCTGAAGATTGCAATGATAAAAACAAAGGAAAAGTTGGTGCACATCCTGAAGTTGACAGAGTTCTCAGGTTGGGTATAAGTATTTATTTGTAATATTGTTTAAACAGTTAATAAATAATTGAGTATATAGTCAATTCAATGTATGAAAATATAAATTGTTTTATAGTAAAATAATTAATGACTGTATTTAGTATATAAATGGTTACATTCAAACTTCAGCAAATAATAATTTATGAAAATTTGATTATTTAAAGTTTTAATGGACAAATTTAACTATTGATTTAAAATATGGATTATCTGCAGAAATTTAAGTCAATTTTAAAATCAAATCTACATGCTTATTTTATAAACTGTTTTTTTTTTGGCAATTAATGAATTCACATTGCTACTTAAAGGTGAACTGACAGGGTAAATTTCTTGCAACCGATTTCTCTGAAAAATATCCTATGCATGGACAACATGTATTTGCATATGTCCAATTTTTTTCTAATTTTTCCACCGATTCATTTTTTTAATAAAAATTCGCAAATTTACCCTAAAGTCCTCGCATGTCAAAATTTACATCCGGGACAGTGCGTATGGCATGCCACTTGTACCAAAACGTGCTAAATGCCTATTGGCTATATACAGGTGGCTTCCCCACTTCATAT
>JAVBJR010001179.1:0-2800 GCA_031546965.1 Dysgonomonas sp. | reverse complement strand
ACTTGCATGCATTCTTTATAATTTTCCTTCATGTAGCTTTGATTTCAGGGTATCTTACAAAACCATATCAGTTTACCTTGAAACAGTATTGTCCAGGTGCGTAAAATAATTGCATATTTCTGAAAGTTAAGTTATGGACTGTTACTTTGCTGGAGATTATGTAAATATTTTTGCATTGTGTCATCCAAAAGTCCAACACAAAAATAGCAGAAGGAATTTTTTAATGTCCTCATGTAATGAATTCTCCATAAACAGAACTAAATATGGCTTACCTTTCTCAAACTCGTATTATGCAAGTGCAAGTTGGAATGTATATAAAAGTGTATTGCGCATTCAGGAATTTCTTTTGAATTATTTGTTGTTTTCTTTCTTGGAAGGGGGAGACAAATTGTTACATATTACCGCAGGGGGGTTTACAGAAATTGTTTCGTAGTGTTACAGGGGAGGGGGCAAAAATATTGATATTTGTGCGTTACGTAATATTTGAACAGCCCCTAAAACATATTGCCATTGTATGTAGAGTAATATATTAGCAATGCATTATGGAATGTCATATATAATATCCATATAATCAAAATGTATTTATGTTACAATGTTCTCTCATATGCAATACATTAAAAATATATGTAACATAAGTATATGACTTTTTCATGTGATGTTCTGGGCAGATGAGGTGGTTCTGGCCAGACGAGGTGGATCTTGGCAGACTAGGTAGATCTGGCCAGATTCAGTGGTTCTGGCCTGATGCGCCCAAATTTGAACCTGATCAGATTACCAGATTAGATTCAGGTCAACAGATTCAATAAGTGAATTGTGTTTTCATTTTCCGTCAGGGATAGCATAGTTTATGAACTATGACGTAGGTTGTGACTAGACGAATGAAATGAGCTGATGTTCTAGTCGTCTTAACAATTAAACGGTATGGTAAAAAATCTGAAAATCGCAAGGAAAATTCTGAATGCGTGTCTGTCTATGTCATTGGCTAAGATAATTAAAACCAAATCAGTGATATTGAATGTTAGCGTATTAGTTCACCTTTAAGGATATTGTTATTCGACATCTGACATTATAACTGATTTGCAAATATAGACCAGCTAATACTTTCCGGTTAATCCACGTTTATTATTGCAGACAATGCAGATCTTAACCCCTTCAGTCACTAATTAATATCCGCTTGCGGAACAACAAATCATTTGTGCAGAAACATTTCCCAATGTTAATATAACACACAAAAAAAATAGATTTTTTTTTAGTCCCCATGTTATGATATAGGAGCTTAATGTTAAATTTGTGTACACAAATGTGGACCCAGTAACTGAATGGGTTAATATTGTTGAGTAGGTAATAAACTGAAATATACATATGGCTCCAGTTTCATATTTACCACTGAAAAGACTTGGATTGTTATAATGAATGTTGACCATGAAGTAAGTTGATTTATCAATGTCCCCAAAAGGTATTCCAACATGAGATGGCGCTATTTCATTCTGTATATTATAAATAGTATACAAATTATGGCTATAAAACTGTTACTAGGAATTTGAAAACATATACTTGCCAGCTTTGCCATGGTAAAACCCATGAAAAAGAGTGGACATGTTGCAGCAACTGCATCATATTTGATGCAGTTGACACCTGGCCCATTCAATAGAGATTCCAATTGGGCAGAAAATTCATCCAAGCATTGATGGATCAATATGTGGTGCACTATATTTTCATTACCAGGTTGCACTGTTACTTGCACCTGAAAATCGACATTTTTATATGGAAACTAACTGACTGCCACTTTTTGATCAATAAGCAGGTGTTTTTGCATGCCTATATTTAATGTACATGAAGAAGTGTCTAACCTAAGGAGGGAGTACTCAAATTGCGGGGAAATTATGAGGAATTTGAATACAGAGTGGAATACATAGGATGTGACATTATTTCCAATTTGTCATTTTTGGTCACCTTGGAGTATTATTTCAAGGATATTGAAATTCTAACCTTTGAATCATTGCATCAATTGCATTATTTTTAATTTGGCAATTAATTGAAAAGAAGGACAATATTACCGTATATACTCTAAAAACCCCAGTGGTATATTTAACAAATCAGTTTAAGACCCATAATACAAATAATCATGAGTGTGACACAGTCTCTCCGCAAGTACAGTAATCTGTAATTTTCATTCGAAACTTCCAACCATGGGCGGCTTATTGGAGACCCGGGGTGTAATGGAGCATTTACGTTAGTCTGAAAAAGTGCCATTAAGTAGTATTGAATATTTCTATGAATTTATAGACGATTTGGATGCACTCACAAAGTAATTGTAAAAATGAATGCAGTAGAACCTCCATAAACTAATATCCTTGTGACCGGAAGTTATGTATTAGTTTAGAGAAGGTCCACATAGGAAAGAATGAGTCAACTAAAAATCAGGACCGGCTTCCGATATCAGTGTACAGAGGATATTATAATGTATAGGGTATTACAGTTTAAGGAGGTTGTACTGTATTGAAGCGAAAAACTTCAACAGCAATTTATATTTTCTAACAGAGGCCGGTTTCAGACTTTTTCCTCAAGTGGACCGTCAAATGTCTTCCGAAAACTATTAAAACAACTCATGGAACATTAGGCATATTAGGAATGTTAGGCACTACAGCCAAGACGTGATGGACATAGCTGTCGTAACCTTTGCAGCATTCAAGGGTACTATATCAGAGTGTTCGGGCAAGAAATCCGAGTGACTACCGGCCATGTTACGTCCCACGACATGTGCTACACCAAAAATGGCAGACACCCGAGTTTGTTAAAA
>JAVBJR010000936.1:0-2858 GCA_031546965.1 Dysgonomonas sp. | reverse complement strand
ATATATATAGAGCACGTGTGCGTGATTGTTCATGCCAACAGAAGGCTATTTTCAAAATTGCCATTACTGTCATGTCACCAACAGGAATTACTGACTAAATAAACAGATATGGAGCACCATGAATAATTAGGTGATGACGCTGCATATCTGCGCAGCGAGTGGCGACTATTATTTAAAGTGTGCTTAATTACGATTTATTGGAAATGTGAATGCATGTAAATAAATATGTGCACGTAAGCTTTTGCAACCCGCTTCTGCCATTACCCAAATTACAACCAAACCTCTGTTTATACAGTACATCAGCACATGTATAACATGCAGTGTGTATAAAAATGTAACCTTTATATATGCCAACATGCAACCAAGAATATTGTATCGAATAACCATCGAAAAGTCAATATTCCTAGTCTTCAATATGTCCATAAAATATGTAGTGGAAGTGCATGCTGCACATGAAAGTAGACTTCTCTCCATTTTTGCTGTACAAAATTGCAAGGAAATTACAATAAAATTCGGTTTACGGCATCGATTTTCAGGGTGGTGCATGGATAAAACGTAAAAACGACCTAAAATATATTGTATACTGGTAATAATATAGGCTACATAGATTTTACATGTGTCATTATCTATTTCCAAGGAAACGCACTTTCATTATACAGCTGTTTTATTGCAAGCCGATGAAATTATGACAATAAATATTGCGATATAAACTGGGGAAATATCAATAAATGCGATGGAAAAAATCATGGCATATGGGCATCTGGACATCTAATAACTGACATGTTAAACCATGAAATTTATAAGACCTCATAGAAAGGTCATTGAAACGAATGACTTAGGATGCAAAAAGATTTTTACTATCATGATTTTTGCTGAAGATTGAATGCATCCAATGATGTAATAGCTTATAACTATAATTTAAAATAGCATATGATAATCAATAAATAGATAAAAAATACATATATGAATTTATTGCTAATTAAAACAATGACCTTCATTATCATTTTCATTATATAGGGAATGTAATTTTGGATAAATCTAATATTCCGGGTATTTTATGCATATTATGCATTGAATTTTAAAATGTGAAATTTGCACTTTGTCATAGTCTTGCATTGTATAGCATTTATCGTATATTTGAACAGATAGATTAGATTCTCTGTCAAATTTTGGATGAATACCTCCACACAATGCACTTCACTTTCCGCGAAATTAACATTTTGGTCTTGACAAGATAAAAATGATTGACACGCATTCTTCAGGAAAATAGTTCAAATTTTCCATGTATGCAACGCATATCCAAGAGAGTGAGAGAGTGAGAGAAAGAGACATTCCCCTTATTTTTGAAATGTAAAATAAAAGAAATGGAAATGTGATGATGACACAGCGAGATTCACGCTTCATCCTTCTTAGTCATTTCAAATTTTTTGCGAAACAAAAATGAGATTATCATCATTTATTTAAAAAAAATGAACTTCATGGAGAAAAAGTGAGAGTATAACAATATGCTGAACTAATAATGAAAAAGTGAAAGAAGTGAGCTAGAGGACTTTCAGGATATTTTACACACTGGAAACTAGTGTGGTTTATATATGTATTTACAAATAGTATTCAAAGATGGTGGCCCACATGCATCTTTGAATTTCTGTGTTGGCAGTTTATTTATAGAGCTTGTTGCTGTAGCATCGTCTTTTATGGAGGCTAGCATAGTTTAAATCTGTTGTAAAGGGATGAGATAATAATCTGTGTTGGAGATGATGCTCTCTCTCACTCTGTCTGTGCTTGGACGCTATTTCCCATTGCGGACATTTCCGGAATCCTGAAGGAATTTTGCGGTTTTGGATTTATTTTCACCAAGTGAGTCGTTATAGTCTGCTGCAATTGCAAGGATAGGGAATTGACGAATTCTGCGGTCTCTTTCTTCTTCTACTACTTCATTGTTGGAAAATAACAGCCCAAATAAGGTTATATAAACCACTGTGATTTCAGCTGCATGCAAGACAGTATTTTTGGTAATTTGAATTTTTAATTTATTACTGTTTATTCCTCGTGAAATCCATATATTGTTTTTCAGTACATATACATATACAAAGATGTTCTGGATATTTGTTAATCGATAACGATTTTTGAAAGACTTCTTTCTTTAATGCTAATTTAAATGAGAAATTTAAATGAGACATTACACATCAGCAAAAATATGATAATATATGTAAATGTTGTTTGTTTTGTTTCAAATTCTTTATTTACATATTAGCAATGAGTTCAACTTGGTTGTTATCATTGTCTTGTGTTTTTCATTTGTTTTTTTAAACTTTGAAATTAATATTGCTTTACATTTGATACATTGTATATGGCACAATGATGGTCATTACACAAAATTTCTTAATCGATATTTAAATTGCTGAACATAGTAAAATTCATCAGCTTTAATAATAATTACTTATCAATTTGTTTTTGAAATATAGGGTTTCTACTATGATAATATAATTTTAGTTCTCTTGTAGCCCATGAAAATATGATTGTGAGCATTTTTAATAGCCTTAAATTACCAGAATAATATTTATAAAACCTCAACTTACAAGCGAATTCGCTTATATTGACATTTTTTGTTTCAAGTTTTTAGTTCTGCTTAAATTGGCAAAGTAAGACCAACATCCGCCACCATCTTTTTATTTATAATTCTCCCCCCCACTCTTGCTTTTGATCGATGACTGTTAGAGGTGAGGCTTACCATGGCCAAGTTAGTTGGACCATCGTTTATTTTTACGACTTCAGCAAATGCAATGCAATATTCATTTGAAACTCTTTTATCATGCAGACAAAACGATAAATTCACATTTCATGGACGCAAATGTTCA
>JAVBJR010001280.1:0-2632 GCA_031546965.1 Dysgonomonas sp. | reverse complement strand
AAATGGGATGTTAATTGGCCTCTCTATACGACGCATCCATGTGAACCATCATGCCAACTAATCACAACTATCCACTGATTGAATCGCCAAAATCGATTTCATGCAACTCGCAACCGGTGTGTCCCATCTAGTCCTGCTCCTGCTCCTCATCCTCCTGCTCTTCCTCCTTCCCATCCTTCGTTCCTTCATCAAACTTTCATGTGTGCCAGCTCTTCCTCATGATCTGTATACATTCGTGCAATTTAGGGGGGAGTGCAATAATCAAATAACTGGAAAATGACGAATTTTCCGAGCAGTAAGTACAACACTGACTACGCTCAATATGCAGCCAAAATAATATATTTTTAAAGAGTTGTTGGATTCTGGCAATATTATGTCATATGATGACTAAAGAGTATCATATTATAACTGTTGCAAAGATATATTTTTACTAAGTTTATATACGTTTGTGGTGAAAGGTGTTTGTTTGTTTGTTTGTTTGTTTGTTTGTTTGTTTGTTTGTTTGTATGTTTGTTTGTTTGTTTGCAGTGACGGCGCTTGTGGCAACGGACTTTAAAAGCTCAAATTCATAATTTACACTTGTGTCGATTTATGAATAAACTTAGTACTCAAAAAACTTAGTATTTTCACGGCTTGTTAGGTCCATTCTATAGTTTATTATCAGAATTACTGTGTTACTTATCATAAAATAATCTGATTTTTACAGTCATTGTTTTGAAGATAGAATGCAGCCACTGATATTTTATTTTATCATATTCAACATTGTGCCCCTATAAAAATGAGAATAAGTTGCAGCTATAAATAATACTATATAAAGGTTTTTGAAATATTCTGCATAGCATTATAAACCCTCGGTGTGTAAACATCATAATTATGTAATGAAATGCAGGATTGTGCAGAAACGTTTCTACACATATGCATGCATATGTAATTTAGGAAGAATAATTTGAGTTGTATACAGGAAAATTAATTTCATCCAAGTCTTGAATAGTGTTAGTATACAACATGTTTGTTTGGCAACTTAGGGGGGAGGCTATCCATAAATTATGTGATACTGCGTTAATCCTAAGTTACAAATAAGAAATTTCCATGCATATTATTAGTTACTTATGATTTCCTTATAATCACTTAACGTTCCTGCATATACACTAGCTGTTAGCTGTTAGTGTAAGCAAATTTCTTCTATTGTAGAGTTTATATAAATCATTATCCAAACACAGATAACACCCGCATCAATTAACTTGGATTTAGTCTTTAGTCAATATGATTGCTGCAAGAACATTTTTTATTCGGATTTCTGCTGGTAGGATATAAAAAAAACAGCCAGCTTTTTCAGTAAGTACATATAGACCAAGAATCAGAGATTCCAGGAGAGTACACTGACAATATTTGACACTTTCCTTTTGTGAGTTTGACAGATTTTATTAATTAATGATCCATATTGCCTGCAGCTGTACTCTCAGATGTCAAACATGGGAGTTGGCATTGTTGGAAGAGCAGAAGAAATCATTGGTTGTCGTTGCTGCAGGGTATGATTTGAGGTGGAAACTTTTAAGGTATAGGGTAAGTCAAAGATAGGTATAGCTAGGGTATAAGAAAGGAAGGGACAAAGATCCTATATGTGCCCTAATGCACCTAAAGGGAGAATAGGAGCGTAGTTGACTGCAAGGGGTATGTCTACAGTTTATCGATCCGAATTCCCCTAGTGTATTAAATCGGCGTTTCTTGTGGGGGTAGGGGGGGGGGGGTCTGTTGAATCCGCCGAGTCTCGTTAAAATACCTCCTTGTGATCGATCCCCTGCTCTTTGCTCTCCTTTACTTCCCCAATATACATTCCGTATATTTAGGCTTTCTTCTCTCCTTTCCTCCCCAGCTTCTCACCCAACTTCACTCTTAATATCGCAATTCCTCCTGGGAATCTCACTTCATAGGGCCACACAGTCACACACACACTGTATCCATCCAATCTTCTTCCAATCACGACTTTTACAATCATATACTGTTTTTTAATTGGAAAATTAATTACAAAATTAATTGCAAAATTAAGGCATCCATATATACATCTTCAAAGAAGTTTAAGGTACCACTGGGGATGATTATTTTGTATATACAGTCATTTTCGACTCAAGTTGAAGCCATTTTGTCATTAAAAACGCCTTCTCACAGATGTAGAAGGATAAAGTTTGTTTGCACAACTCCACTGGCAAAAGCGCCGTTTCACGATTTTTTGCCTGTTGCTTCTGTTTGTTCACAAAATCTTACAAATGCATGTTTCTATGAGCTCCAAGTTATGGCAAATTCTTACAATATATGTATATAATCAAATGTAAGAGTACTGGAGATAATTCAATGTTTATTTTCTAGTAAATCCAGTCAAAAACAAAGGAACTACTTTGTTTGAGGAGGGATACTGTGATGTAAGCATTGCAAGAAGGCAACAACATCCAATCAGGAAATGACATCAACTTGAGTTGAGAATGACTGCAGCAGAGGGGCTGTTCGTAAATTACGTAACGCCAAAAATGCATTTTTTGTAACCCTCCCTCCCCCCTTGTAACACTAGTGTAACACTGTCAACCCCCCCTCCCCCCTGTCGTAACATAACGGATAGCATTTTATCAAAAATTGTACT
>JAVBJR010000372.1:0-2714 GCA_031546965.1 Dysgonomonas sp. | reverse complement strand
CGCCACGTGCTTCACCTCAACAGCCACCCGCAGAGGTGGCGCTGTGCAAGAACCCGGGTTTTTGCGCAGCGACTCGCAGCTGGAAGTCATGCCAACCCCCTTCAATGGCCACTCCTAAATGACAGTAATTAATGGCCGACCAGTGACAAACGTTATTTCCTTCCTTCAAACACTTAACCCTTACAATTGAAGCAGAAAACCTCAATGGACACAACAGATCAATCAACCGATACAATCGATTCATTTTCCCACACAATTACTCGCTTATTGGTCCCACCAAAAATTCCAGCCATTATATACATTACACTGAAATTAATTAACCCTATTGGGTTAAATTCTTACCCCCCCCCCCTCTCCTCAATATTCCTGCACAGTTTGTTGGTTTTATTCTGATACACCCTGTATATGTACTTACTATACGTAATAATATAAGAGTTTTCAAAATTATATAATGGAAAAATCTAGTTAATTCCATTATTAATATATCGTAATTATATTAGTAATAGAATAACATTAATAATTATTATTAAATAAGTAAAATAAATAGATAAACAAATAAGAAAAATAAATAAGTACGTATATAAAAATAATTAAATAAATATGTAAATAATTAAAAAAATAACAAAATCAACAATAAAATAAATAAGTGAGAAAAGAAATCAATTTTTAAGATAATAAATAAACAGGAAAATAAATAAGTAAATAATTAAACAAATAACGAAATTAATAACAAAATAAATAATTAAGAAAAGAAATAAATTATTAAGATTAAATAATAAATGTGTAAATAAATAAATTAATAATTAAATAACAAAACAAGATTAATAAGAAAACAAATAATTAAGAAAATAAATCAATAATTAAGATAATAAATGAATAGGTAAATAAATACGTTAATAATTAAATAACAATAACTAAGAAAATAAATCATTAATGAAGATAATAAATAAATAGGTAGCTTACTAATTAATATACTTACTTAATTTAAGTATTGAATTATTTATTAAGTACTAAATACTTTATTTGAAACTGTATCTTGTTTCCAAGGATAAGAATAGCAACACTTCCACTTACTTGTATATAATTCTGTCATTTAATACCTTACAGGGTGGTTCAAAAGTGCCGCAATAATAACATATATACCTTGACATTTGATTCTATAAAGCAAAGTGCACCTCGTTAGAGGCTACAAAATGGTTGTCTTTTTATCACTGCACACAACGTAATTGTTCGGAGGCAAGTTGAAAAGTTTTGGATATAAATCTTAGTTGCCAACTGGAGATAAGATGTGTGTAGCTCGTTGTTTTCAACGACACAAACTTTTTTTACATTTTTCCCCTTTCATCTTCTCTTTTTTGCAATTTTTGTATTTTTGTCAGCTGTTGTGACGTCTTCAAAAAGTTTTCAGAAAAACAAAAAAACACCTCTTATCCGAAGAAATTACTTCATTACCCCTATCACCACTTATAATCGTTATATATCCCATATATAAATTGTTAGCAATTATTACCGATAAAACCGAGGATAAAACAGTCAACTGTAATTATAATTTACTGATAAACCCACAATCGGATTTTGCAATTATATATAACTATATATGTATGGCCTATTTACAGATTTAATCGATAATTAATGTCTGAATTACCTATAGGGAATTAATCGGGATTAATTCATATATATAAATAATGTCAACCCATTGCCAATTATTATCAGTATATTTATTGGTTAACTCTATTAAATAAAGTTTTGCACAATTAATTCAGCATTTTGCAATTACTATCTTAATTATAATTGTAATTGGAATGAAGAAAAAAGTAATTATTCCCATATATTAATAATTCAAAATACAATAAATTTATTCGGGATTAATTATATAATTATTTATTATATAATAAAAAATCCAGAAATTAGAACTGTTTACATACAAAATATATAATAATATTTTGAAAATGTTAATGCAGGGAAAATTTTAATTTAGAAACATCAAGATTATAATGTGTTATACATACAATAATAATAAAATGTCTAAGTATATATCATAATTACGTATTTAACAAAATCATTTTTAAACTTCATTCGTAAACTTCATTCCTAAACTTCATTCAAATATAAACTTCATTAGTAAAATAAAAATCATAATTATACAGCATATATTTATATATAAATTAAATTACGTTTCAGTTTATATAATAAACTATACAACAATATTGAAAACAGGTTAAATAATTAACAAACCACAAAACAACAATAATAATAATATATTGAATCATAAAAATAATGTCGAACTATCCGAGTTATTTGTAAAGTTATTTTTGTAAAGTTATGTTTGTAAAGTTATTGTTTTAAAGTCATTTCTAAAGTTATTTTTGAAGTTATTAATAAAGTAAAAATAATATTTATAATGTGTATTATACAGGGTGTATCATTGTCCATAACCGCCCCCATAGTTCACAAAATATGCGTGTTGGTGAAATATGGTTTTGGGACAGTATAGGAAACGATTGGGCAATGGTACTTCACTGCATGGCATGCTTCGGTTGTGCACGTGCTTGTTTCCTTTACATTTTTGTTGTTTTTGCGTTCACAACATGGTTATGAAAACTTGCAGTTCCACTAAATTTTACGTGCTCTTCAACTTCGTAATTGCATTTGAGGGTCTATCTTTCACGGTTAAAAAGTTACATGTTGAATGACCTTGAAGGCAAGGTCAAAGG
>JAVBJR010000639.1:0-2559 GCA_031546965.1 Dysgonomonas sp. | reverse complement strand
TGACGAATATTACAATCCAGCTCAAATTATGGCAAGTGAAATTAAGTTGCCAGCGAATTCAATACAATACAGTATGCAGGCATTTCCACTGTCTAAAATGCAAACAATGCAGAAGTATCGTTGCTTCTAACATAAATTAACACACTTAGACTATGCTGTATATTACCACTGTAAATAATTGGAATTACAGAAACTCCATACACTGATTGCAGTAAATTCCATTTTGCCATTTGTTAAATATGAAAATTTATAAGTCGCGCTCGATTGCATAAGTTGTAACCTTTGAATCCAATAGTGCTAAATACTAGATGTTACGCAAGTGCTGTAATTAGTGGAAGTTTCCAGTTCACCTCCCAACTTGGGGGTGAGGCTTTGTTGGTATAAATACAGGCACTTGCCTTCATTAAAATCATACAGTATCCAGAGTTGGCCTCGATCAATGTCTCCTTCTTCAGGTACAAGTTGGTACCACGGTTAGCATGCATACACAACACATTGGCGACGAGGTGGAGAAAGTGAACTCGTTTCAGCTGTTGTGAAAATTTTTGGCAATGATCTTTTTCTTGGTCATGATGACTTCCATTGGTTACCTGGAGCCATTTGGTGTCTGCCATCCGGAGACATGGGACACGTATGTTCAACGTTTTGATTTCTACATGCAGGCGAATTCTATTTCGTCCAATGATAAGCGACGTGCAGCCTTCTTGAGCATCTGTGGTGCTCCTACTTTTGCTATTGTTGGTTCCTTGGTGTCTCCTCACACACCGCGGGAGAAACCCCTGGAAGAGATTTTCGCTCTGCTCAAGGGCCACTTCTGTCCTCGACCATCGGAAATCTTTCAAAGGTTCCAGTTCCACCGTAGGAACCAGCTGCCAGAGGAAGGTGTTGCCAAGTATGTGTCCGAACTTCGGAAGTTGGCTCAATTCTGCAACTTCGAAGAGGCATTGGACAATACCATACGCGATCACCTTGTTTGCGGTGTTCGAGATGAGGCCCTTCAGCAACGTCTGTTGTCCGAATCCACTCTTACGTTGGGCCAGGCAATGGAGACAAGGCCAGGCGGAGACAGCTGCTCGCAATGTCAGTGAAATTCGTGGGACATCAGTTCCTCCTTTGTCTGTTGCTGTGGTTTCCAGTACCAAGCCTGTGCCATGGGTTCCTTCACATGCAGGGAACAGGACACCCAAGCATACTCCAGGACCACAGGACCGAGTGCGTTGGGGTTGTGGTGGACTTCATCTCCGACCACAATGCAAGTTCCGTACCGCTGAATGCCATAAGTGTGGTAAGACTGGCCACATTGCTCGCGTCTGCAGAAGCACTAAGATTCCTCGCGACCAGTCAAGAACCAAGTCCAGGGGCACCAAAGATGTGGCCACTCATCAGATTTCCAAGGTGGATAGTGGGTGTTATGAACTTAACACTATTTCAACGCTGCAAAGAGAGGAAGTTGACGGTGTGCAAGATTTCTGCACCACGGTGGAGATCAACGGGAGACCATGCACCATGGAGGTCGATTCTGGCGCCAAGGTTTCGATCATTGATAAGGGTACCTTCCATGCTCTTTTTCCGGATCAGAAGCCTCGCATGGTGCCAACACCATATGTATTACGGGATTACAACGGAGTGTCCGTGGACATTCTTGGGATGGCCACAGTTCCTGTGAAATATGGTGATATTCTACATTCTCTTCCAGTGTAGATCTCTCAGACGGGGCGCCGTTGTCTCCTTGAAACCTGCTGGTTTAAACCCTTGGGGATTGTGCTGGGAGGTGTTCATCAAGTGGACACTCGTAATCTGAAGGAGGTTCTCCAGGAATTCCCAGAAGTCTTCGCTCCAGGGTTGGGTACCTACAGCGGTCCACCAGTGAAACTTCACATGTATCCACAGTCAATGCCCATCTGCTTGAAGGCTCGGAAGATACCCATAGCGCTACGAAGGAAAGTGGATGCCGAGATTGATCGATTGTGTGAGTGTGGGGTACTGGTCCCAGTGAGCACCACGGAATGGGGCACTCCTGTTGTTCCGGTACTCAAGCCGGATGGTAGTATCCGCCTATGTGGAGACTACAAACACACCATCAACAAGTCTCTTCGGAAGGACCACTACCCTGTGCCTTCAGTGTCTCACCTCCTGACAGAGCTCACCGGAGGAAGGTATTTTGTGAATCTCGGTCTGTCACAAGCTTACCTTCAGTTGACAGTGGATGATGAATCTGCAAAATTACAAACCATCATCACACATCGCGGTGCATTTAAATGCACTAGATTGCAGTTTGGGGTGGCTACCGCCCGCCCCTGCGATCTTCCAGTGTTTCATTGAGAATTTATTGCGTGGAGTTCCAGGAGCAAATCCATATTTCGATGATGTCCTCCTTCAAGGGAAGTCGAGAGAGGAAGCTATGCAGCGACTTCGCCATGTTCTACAACGTTTTTCTAAAGCTGGCGTTCGGTTGGGACAAGATAAATGTGTCCTAGGAGCTACCAGTCTAGAGTACCTTGGATACTGGATCGATGAACGGGGTATTCGGCCGACAAAGAGCAAGGTTCAAGCAATTCA
>JAVBJR010000110.1:0-35193 GCA_031546965.1 Dysgonomonas sp. | reverse complement strand
GTTCATAAGATTTATAGGTATGTCGGAGAAGAGCGCTTTCAATAATTTTATTGCCTGGAAAAACAGGAATATAAGAGAACAACACTTTATTATTTTTTTAAGTTTCCTTGTCGGTATTTTAACGGCAACGGCAGCGCTTATACTTAAAACAATAATTCACCTTATACAACATGTACTTACGCATAACTTCAACGACACAAATGTAAATTTCCTATATCTTATTTACCCTATTGCAGGTATTCTTATCGCAGGTCTTTTTGTAAAATATGTAGTAAGAGACGATATAAGTCATGGGGTAACCAAAATACTTTATGCCATATCGCAACGCAAAAGCTATATAAAAGCCCACAATATGTACACCTCTATCCTTGCCAGTTCGGTAACTATCGGATTCGGGGGGTCAGTTGGGGCAGAGGCACCCATTGTACTAACGGGTGCAGCCATAGGATCTAATTTAGGGCGTGCATTCAAAATAGAACAGCGCCATTTGATGCTGCTTATGGGCTGTGGTGCTGCCGGTGCAGTTGCAGGCATCTTTAAAGCACCCATTGCAGGATTGCTATTTGTTGTTGAAGTATTGATGCTCGATTTAACAATGACTACCGTTCTGCCACTGCTTGTTACCTCCGTTACAGCTGCCACCTTTGCTTACATGACCAGTGGTACAGGAGCCATGTTTAAATACGCTTATGTAGAAGCATTTCACCTCGAACGTATACCTTACGTAATTCTGTTAGGTATCTTTTGCGGACTTGTTTCGCTCTATTTTACCAGAGCCATGAACGGAATAGAAAATGTATTTCGCAAGCTTAACTACTGGCAAAAATTTGCTCTCGGAGCAAGTTTATTAAGTGTACTTATTTTCTTATTTCCCCCTTTTTACGGAGAAGGTTACGGTACAATAGATTCTCTGCTAAGCGGTTTAAAAGACAATGAGTCTATTATGAACGGAAGTTTGTTTTATCCTCTCAAAAACTCGTCTTGGGGAATTGTTGGGTTATTATGCTCATTATTGATATTTAAAGTATTTGCATCGAGTGCTACCAATGGAGGAGGTGGTACAGGCGGTATCTTTGCACCGTCTTTATTCTTGGGATGTATTGCCGGATTTGTATTTGCGTACATATTTAATAAACTTCACATATTCCCCTTTCTTCCTCACGAGAACTTTGCACTTATGGGCATGGCAGGAGTGATGGCGGGGGTTATGCACGCACCCTTAACGGGAACCTTTCTTATTGCCGAATTAACCGGTGGATACGAACTATTGCTACCTCTTTTGATTGTTTCGACTATTTCATATGCTACTATCAAACTATTTGAACCCCACAGCATCTACGCTATGCGTTTGGCTAAAAAAGGAGAGTTGATAACTCATCACAAAGACAAAGCTGTACTTACTTTGATGGATTTAAAATCGTTGATAGAGCATAATTTTCAGGTAGTAAATCCGGATATGACTTTGGGCGAATTGGTGAAAGTAATAACCCAATCGTCTCGGAATATTTTTCCCGTTGTAAACAACGAAGGAAAGCTTGCAGGCGTTGTATTGATTGACAATATACGGAACATTATGTTCAGACCCGAGTTATATGATAAATTTAAAATCACCCGATTTTTAGTATCACCTCCAGCAGTTATCAGTATTGATATGCACATGGAAGAAATTATGTCACTATTCGATAAAACGAAAGCTTGGAATCTCCCCATTATCGATGAAAGCGGCTATTATCTAGGATTCGTATCAAAATCGAGTATATTAAATAACTATCGAAAAGTACTGGTTGATAACTTCTCGGAAAGAGATTAAAAACAAAGACACCATGTCGCAAAGTTTTTTGTTTTTGTAATTAAACATAAGTACTGTGGCTGAGACGCAAGCATTGCGTCTCTACCTATCAACTCGTTTACTTGTCAACTTGTTTACTCATAACTTGTAACTAACTTCAATGGATAAAAGAGATTTAAGGATTGTCTTTATGGGTACACCCGACTTTGCTGTAGCTAGTTTACGTGTACTGATAGAGAATAACTATAATGTGGTGGGAGTAATCACCATGCCCGACAAACCAAGCGGCAGAGGGCATAAGATACAGTATTCGGCTGTAAAACAATATGCTTTGGAGCAAAATCTGCATATTCTTCAACCCGAAAAATTGAAAGACGAAGCCTTTATAAAAGAACTAAAAGCTTTAAATGCCGATCTGCAAATTATAGTGGCATTCAGAATGTTACCTGAAATTGTTTGGGATATGCCCCGATTGGGTACTTTCAATCTGCATGCTTCTTTATTGCCTCAATACAGAGGTGCCGCCCCCATCAACTGGGCAATTATCAATGGTGAAAAAGAAACAGGAGCAACAACTTTCTTCTTGACTCACGAAATTGATACCGGTAAAATTATTGCACAGGAGCGCATTCCTATTGGAGAATCGGACAATGTAGGCAAAATACACGACGAACTAATGAACATGGGTACACAACTCGTCAAAAAAACAGTCGATTTACTTCTTGAAGACAAAGTAGATGCCATTCCACAAGAGCAATTTGTACAAAACGAAATAGAGTTAAAAGCTGCTCCCAAAATATTTAAGGAAACATGCCGTATAGATTGGAATCAATCAGTAGACCAAATTTATAATCATATCAGAGGACTATCGCCCTACCCTGTTGCCTGGACTGATTTGCATGTTTCGGGACAAAAACCCATAACAGCAAAAATATATGTAGCTGATAAAATATTGGTTGAAAATAGATTGCCTATCGGAAGTATTTCAACCGATAACAAAACATATTTACAAATAACATGTGAGGGAGGAGCTATAGAGGTAAAAGAAATACAACTTCCCGGAAAAAAGGCAATGAAAATAGATGAACTTCTTAGAGGATATAAATTTCCGGAAGGAAGCCACTTTAAATAAAATACAGCGATGCAAAAAGTAATCAAATCAACCGATCTTAAAACCGATCTCGAAAATATATTATCGGCAATACCTCACGATAAACTATTTATTCTTACCGATAAAAATTCGGAGGCACTTTGTTTTCATTTGATAAATACTTTGGATGAAATAAAGAATGCAGGCAAAATAGTGATAGAAGCCGGAGACAATAATAAAAACTTAGAAAGCCTGTCTTCTATCTGGGCATTTTTGTGTAACAATGGAGCAACCCGTCATTCGCTTCTCATAAACTTGGGCGGGGGAATGATTACTGATATCGGCGGATTTGCTGCAGCAAGTTTCAAACGAGGTATAAAGTGCGTTAACATACCCACTACCCTGCTTGGAGCTGTAGACGCTGCTGTGGGAGGCAAAACCGGCATCAATTTTAATGGTCTTAAGAATGAAATAGGGGCTTTTGCTCCTGCCGAAACGGTACTGATTGACTCTGCATTTTTCAGATCGCTGGATCATGCAAATTTCATGTCGGGCTACGCAGAGATGTTGAAGCACGGACTAATCTCCAATGAATTGACTTGGGCTAAACTTTTGAAATTTGATACTCATACAATTGATTACCAACTTCTCAAAGAATTGGTGGTTGAATCGGTAGAAGTAAAAGAAGATGTTGTAGAAAAAGACCCTTTTGAGAAAAATATACGTAAATCGCTCAATCTAGGGCATACCATAGGTCATGCCTTCGAAAGCTTATCTTATACCATGAAGCAGCCCATGCAGCATGGTTATGCGGTAGCTTGGGGAATGGTATGCGAACTGTACTTGTCTCACAAAAAATGTAATTTCCCGAAAGATAAACTGTGGCAGACCCTATCGTTTATCAAAGAAAATTATGGCACATTTTACTTCGGATGCGATGAGTACGAAGCCTTGTATGAACTGATGCGACACGATAAGAAGAATGCCTCTATCGACGAAATCAACTTCACGCTACTCTCCGATATTGGTCAATGCCTGCTGAATCAAACAGCTACCAAAGAAGATATTTTTGAGTCTATTGATTTTCTAAGAGAGTCAATAGGTGTATAAGATTACTCCAAATCTATTATAAAAAACCGAGGGTGTCCATTTTTTTGGACACCCTCGGTTTTTTTAGAGAAATCTGTCTATTACCTCACTACCACTTTTATACCATTTGTATTTGATATAAATTCGGGGGCATACATACATTGTATCGAAGTTATTCCATTAGAATATTCACCCGTACGATTAGCATATACCGGATACTCAAAAACATAAGTTCCTTTTGGCAAATGATCGAAGAAGAAGTTGGTTGACGCATCTTTTGTCGATTGATAATAGTAAGTATTATTTTGCCATTTTATGCCCGACAAAGTTTCTATAGGCTCGAAACAAGAAGCACGCATATCTTTGAGATGTACAAACTCCATGTCGCGATCTACACGAACGGTCAGACGCATAATTACTTTGTCTCCTACTTTCAGCGGATTAGATTCGGTTACTTCAATAATAATCTTTCCTTTATCCGAATTCTTCTCGACAAATAATTTTTTGTCGATATTCAGCTCACCTTTTTGAGTAGTAATTTTATCTAAATCTTCGTAATACTGCCAGTACATAGCACCCCAAGCAGGTCCGTCTCCCGATTTTTCGATTTTCACATTTCCCATCGGTGCAGACATCTGGTCGGCTGTCCACGATTGTTTGATATAATCAGTACCCAATTCCTTACTTTGTGAATCAACTAACTGTTTATTTACAAATACGTTAGAACCTCCTTTTGATGCAAACCAATCGTTACCGGTACTCAATAGAGCATAAATAGCATCAATAGTAGCATGAGTAGACTCCCAAACCTGCGTTTGTTTTTGTTTCAACAACCATTGTTTCATCAAATCCATATCTTTTGCTGGTGCCTTAGTTTCTCTGAAAGCATCCATAACAAAACTATGAACACTCACCGCAGAACCACTCATAAATGCTGTGCTTCTGTTGTTTGCCCAAAACATGCCCATTTCATCATTAGTGGTTGCATGTTCGCGTATCGAATTCATTATTTTATCGCTCATTATTTTATTGCCATTACGAGTAGATAAAACAACAAGTAAAGAGCGTTCATACAGACTCAAGTTTGTCCAATTCTTCTCCACTACAGATGTATAAAACCTTTCTGCCTGCCTTGTAGGTTGATCTATCGGAATATCTCTATAATTGGATCTCAGATACAAATATTCTAATTGATTAGTCGGTATACTTGTAATCTTAGCCCAATCTTTGTTGTATTTTTTCAAGTTTTTATAATCCTCCAAGATTTGAGCATCAACGTATTTTAGAGCATCTATTTGCATCATACGTACTTCTTCGGGGTATTCAACAGCATTCAGATTAACTAGTTGAGAGAAGCCATACAATATATATTGTGTTGTACTTCTGCTCGAAGACATACCTTTATACCACGACCATCCACCATCGGTATTTTGCAGATCTTGCAATTTTGCTATTGCTTGCTGAGTCTGCATATTCGTATTATTCATATCGAATAGTAACGAAAGGCGGTTCATTTGTTCGGTTTCGTCCTTTGCCTCTAATACCCAAGGAGTTTCTTCTAACAATACAGCTTTCAACTCTTCATTCTTTTGCAATTTCGAGACTAAGGTTTCTTTGGTTCCGCCTTGTTTTTTCCAAGCATCAATCATGGTAGCAACCTTAGGATATTGTTTCATCATAAACGACCCTAATGTATTTACATAATAGCTTGCAAACCAATTTACGGCATTTTCGTTTGTTGGATTACTCAATGTAGGCAATGCTTGCACTGCATACCAAGCCGGGGTTCCTGTATACTCGAGTGTCAAACGGTAATTAGATAATGTATTCGATTTACTGTTGACTAATTTATCAAATGTGAAATTTTTGGTTTGGTTTCCGTTGATATTCATCGTCATAGTTTCCGTTACTAGCATCCTGTTAGGAAGTACCGATAGTACATGTTGCTCTCCATCGCTAAAAGATTCGCTTTCGGCAATTATGCGGCAACCCAACATATCTATGCCAGCAGGAACTTCAAATGTCCATGTAGCCGATCCTGATTTATCTTTTTCTAAAGAGAAATCTTGGTACTGATTGCTTATTGCTATCGATTTCACCTCGTCGGTTAATGGATCGAAAAACTCTATCCTCACTTTTCCGCTGATGGCTTTGTCCGACAGATTAGATATTTTGGTCGAAATACTTGTCTTATCACCTTCACGAACAAAACGAGGCAGGTTAGGCGTAACCATCAACTCTTTGCGAGAAACGGCTAAAGCTTCAAGACTACCTATATTTAGTGATTTATCATAAGCCAATGCTCTGAATTTCCAAGTGGTATTACTTTCGGGAACAGTAAAACTTATAATTGTTTCACCATTTTTATCTGTTTTCAATTGAGGATAAAAGAAAGCCGTTTCATCAAAATTACTACGGATTTGTGGGGCAGTAAATTGAGCATGATCCAAACCATTTTCTGAAATAAGTTTCGTATCTTTTACAGCAATAGAAGGAGAAGTCGCCATAGATTTGCCGAATTGAGCATCGCTAAATTCTCCGGCAACCGCTACTTCCGACATTTCCTTCGGAGCAGGAGCCATAGCTGCAGAAACACCTTTATATAAGCGATTTCGATAATTGCCATAAAAATTTAAACCAAACCAATTAAGCTGATCCCAACTAAACTCCTTATAATCATAAGTAAGATAATTCAAATTCAAATTCAAATATGCCTGTACACCTTCAAAACTTGCACCTTTACTAAATGAGCTTGGGTAATTATAGGTGCTATAATAAGGATTTAATTGCCAATCATTTGAAGAGTTCAGCTGGTCTAATGAACTATCGTACATAGATGCCAATAATTCGGCGAAGGCAGGTTTATTCTGATTATCTTTGACCGAAATACGCCATTCTTCGTGCTGACCGGGACGAAGTTTGTCTCTGAACACTTCAAATTTCAGCTTCAAATTTTTCGCTTCCTCTATTTTGGTCAAGTTTAGCTGTTGTGTATATGGCTTTTCGTCTATTACATAGGTGAATACAGCCGTTACCATATCTCCATATTCGGACTTATAAGGTATCGTAATCTTTTTGTTGGCATTATTCAACTCAAAACTTTCACGGGCAAGCAGTTTATTACCCTGTAATAAATCGTAAAGGATAGTCGCATTTTTTGCCGATACGCCAATTATAACTTCGGCATTTTTTGTTTCATTAAAAGTAGTCTCTTTGAGAAGCAGCCATTCATTTGTTTCAATGGGCGGATTTTTGTCATCAATAGAATAAAGTATAAAATAATTGCTGGAGATCACATCCCGACCCTTGTCGTCTTTGCTTTTCAAGGACAATAAATACTTGGCAGATGGTAATTTAGATAGTACATTTTTCAAATCAAAAGAGGTAGTATCTGTCGTAAAATCGCCCGACGACACTTCGGCTTTTATGCTATCGTTAGGCAATACACTCGATATGATATAAGTACCCTTGGTTTGAATAGGTTTCCCATTAAGATTTGTTGCACTTACAACTATTTTACCTTTCCCATCTTTATCTAATTGAGCCGGAATATTTGTTGATAATACCATCGAAACATCTCCTATCGCAAAATTATAATTGCCATTTTGAGTTTCGCCATTTACATCGGTAACGTTTGCGTTTACTTCAAAATTAAAGACATTATTAAAAAAGCCAACATGCGAATCGCTTTTAGGAGCGGTAAAAGTGATTTCGAACGATCCGTCATCTTTGGTTGTAACTGTTCCATTATCTATGTTTTCGTTGACAGAAGGATACCACCATCTAAAGTAAGAACTTTTAGTAATATTATACTCTACATTAGCACCTTGCACTTTTGCTCCCGAATAATTATCAGCATGCCCTGTTAATGTTACAACATCACCAAAAGCATAAGCCTTTTCTATTTTATCAAAAGTTACTTGAAATGTAGGACGCTTATACTCCTCTACACTAAAGTATTGAGACGATCCACCTATTTCAATCATGTATTGTCCCGAAAGTCCGTTTTGAGGCAATACAAACTCGCCTGCAATCGAACCAAATTCGTTTGTAGAAAGAGTTTTGTCTGCAACCAACTGCCTATTCATGTTATATAAGCTTACTTTGTATTGCTTATTCGAATTAAGTGCAGTTGTTTTTTTATCGACCTGCTTAGATGATATTGCCTTAAAATAAACAGTTTGTCCGGGACGGTATATGCTTCTATCAGTAAAAATAGTTATAACCTGGTCTTGCAAGGGAGCAATATAAACCGACGAATTGGGAAAATACTGGTCTTCGGGAAGTTCAACACCATCTTTGCTTATTCTATAAAAATAATTGGCGTTTTCGTTTATCTGAGATTGTTTGCTTAAATCATAGATGGCAAAACCTTCGGTATTAGTCTTTACTTCACCTTTTATTACATATTTTTTAGTTGACCAGTCTTTTGAATAAATAATTATAGAAGCATCCTTCATGGGTTTACCCGAAATACGGTCTACAACATAAAATTCGTATTCTTTTTCGCCTGTTGCTCTTACAAATTCGGCTATAGGTGAAATACTAAATGAGAACAAATCGTCTTCCTTATCAAAACCAACTACTACCTCATAATTTCCGGTTTTATTCAAATCAAGAGTAAATTCTTGTTCTTCATCAGAGTAAGTAGCTTTGGGATTCAAAGCTATTTTCTGTGTCTTTACAACTGAACTTGTCTTTTTATCCTTGATTGTGATAACCATTTCCTTCAAATTTTTATATATCAATTTGAAAGTTTTTTTCTTATTATCAGGATGATATACCGATGGTCCTTCAATTCTGGCATAAGGTCTTTCGAGAGACTGTAATTTTTCTTTTAATAAATTGATTCGCTTATAATTAGGGTATTTCTCTAAACCATATTTACACCAATCGTATGCTTTTTTATTATTCGGATTCTGGGTTTGTTTCGGATTACGATAGTCTCTTCGAGAAGAATTATTGGCATTCAGATCATCAATCAAAGCATTAATAATCTCTACATTATAAGCGTATGGCTGATTTTTCTTTTCTAATGACAATAAGAAATCGTAAGCATACTTAGTACGGTATGTTTCTGAACAACCCGATAAATAGCTGCTCCTCTGTAGTTCGGTTAATACAATCGACTCGCTCATATTTCGACTAAGAAGCGATTGCAAAAAGTCTTTATAATACTTTAATGTTATTAAAGCCTCTTCTCCTGCGAAATCTAATTTCACGAAACTCTCCGTATCCACCGCTAAATTGTCGATTTTATACTTTTTATTAGCCAACGCTTTTTGAAACGACAATGCTTGATCGTATCCCGAACTAATCCTGCCCGATTGTGCAATAGCTCTATTAATCAAAAAATCGTAGAGTGTTGGATAAACAAGTGGAGAATCATCCCCTAATGTAATAATATCTTTATATGGTTTTGTTGTCTCTTTTAATAGGAATAATTGATCTTTAACCGATTCGGCTAAGTGTTGCGATGCCTTATCCTGAAAAATATTTTTCGACCACTCTTTCATATCGGCAGGGATAGAACCAATAATATTAGTTCTTTGGTCAATAGTCCATCTGTCTGTATCATAATAATTCAGATTCAATTCGGCTAACATCGAGTGCAAAAGAGCCTTGTCTCTCACATTGGTTGATGTAGCTATCAGATTCTCTAAATCAGAAAATATAGGAGTACTCTCTTGATTATCAGTACTAATTTTATATTTATTCTTATAAATCAGGGCTTTTATAACTTGTGGAGTATTTTTTTCTGCTATTGCCCGTTTTAGGATTGTGTCTACCACACCTGTTGCAGATTTAGGCAGATCGCCACGCTCAAATTTCTCTATCTGCGTCCACTGTTGTTCGTATGTCGTCATAGAACCTCCCTTTTTTAAAGTCTGAGAAAATACTCCTATTGATAAGAGTAAAGTTAGACTCAAAATTAATCGTTTCTTCATATTCTAGTTATTTATGTTTCTTACTAAATGTCATGAGCCCTTCTTTGTAGGGGCTGGACTCTGCCCTGCCCACAAACTTATGCTTTGGGTAGAGCAGAGTCCTACCCCTACCTTCGCCAATATAATAATAGGTGAAAAAAGAAATAGAATTCCATACGAACCTCTTCTCTTTTAACCTTTACTTCTATTAGTTACCGCTTGTTAACACTAATATGGCTATCAAATTGTCACTCTGAAAACCTGTCGGACGGTGGTAAACATATACACAATATTGATTTTTGGTTTCAAAATAATTACCATCTACCAAAGACGGAGTATAATCTTTACCCGATTTTGCCAAATACTGATAATTGTATGCACCCTGTTTCAAGAGCATTGCCCCATGATACTCCTTTGCGTTGTAATCGTATGTCATCAACGATTTCTCATTGAATGTATCATTTGTAAAAGCTCCATTAAAATAGATAGGTTCTAAGAAGGGATTATCGGCTTTTAACGTAAAATTAGTCATAAAATAATCGGCTTCGGTATCGCTGTCACGCCCTTCGGCATTTCTAATTAAAAATCTTCCATCCTGATCTTCATCATACACATATACCTTGCCTACTCTCATTTTATCGGGTACAATATAGGTGTAATAATAAGGTCGCAGATACTTAGTCGATTCTACATGTAGCCCGTTGTATCGGTAACTTACTGATTCAAACCGACGGTATTCGTTTCCAGCCTCAAATATCAGATCTTTATTGAATTCATAGACCAAACGGTTCCCCTGTATATAAGTGGGTTTAACGGGTGATTTTTGATTATCGAGCCTATTATTCTGACGAATAAATACCTTTAAGTCCGAAAATACATCCCTTATCCTCAAGTCTCCGATATTAAGGGTAAACGATAGCTGTTGATGATCTCTATTACTATCTATATCAGTCTTGGAAGAAACCGTCCCCCCCAATGTGGCTTGGCGATTTAGTACCGAAAAGCAGGCTGTTAACAACACCTTATCGGGATTATCTTCTTCATATACTTCGACAACATAATTGCCCGAAAGTTTAATTCGTTGCCTTTCGTTAGGTATTTCGAGATTAAAATTGGTATAATCTATTGTTGTATTCATCGATTGCGCATAATCTTCAATCAAGATATCATTAAATCCATCCACATATTCGATGTCCAAAAGCGGCGATCTAGTCCAGTCTGCATAACAATTGATAAGCCGATAACGTAAAGACTTATAGGAATCGGCTCCCAAGCGATCGAAATTTATCCGAACATAATCATTACTGCCTAACTCAATAATGGGTAAACGTTGCCAATCTCCTCCGGCATTTACTTGTATGGTATGTATTTGGTTAGACAGAGCTTGTGTTTTATAAGCCTGCCCATATGCAAGGGTAGAGAACGCAATTATTAGGTAAATTAATAAGGATATACGATATTTCATAGTAGAACTTTTATTTTGTACACTAAAGTAGTAATAACAAACAAAAAAACAGGTAAGTTTTAACATTAAAACTTACCTGCTCCTAAATACTTGTATATCTAGTCAGACTCTGCCCTACCCGAAAACTTATATATTGGCAGGGCAGAGCCCAATGTCGTCAACTTAAGGATTTGTATTGTCGAAATCTAAGGCTCCCGCACGATTGCATCGTGTAGCTTTACTGTGGGATTTGCCTCTGCTACCTCGCGATGCAATCGCTCGGACCCCCCCCTGAGTATCATTGCAAAATATACCATTTGAGACATACCCATACATTATATCAAATTGATGCTAAAATAAAAGAAGAAAAAGTTTTTTGTTAGCTGCTTATGGAATTTAGTAAATTATTACATCTATTAAGCAAAGAGGGAATGAAGATGTAATAACCATTTAAAATTATATGATTATGGCACGTAACATTCAACTAAATTCTTCAGACTGGTGTGATATAGTATTCACCGGTAAAAACAAATCGTATGGAGCATACGCTCTACGTCAAAGTTCTTCAAAAAGGCATATTTGGGCTTTCTTGGTAGTAGTTATCTTTGTAGGAGTAGTTGCAGGGATACCTGCATTTTTGAAGGCAGTAACTCCTCCAAAGGAATATGTCCAAAATGTAACTGATATTTATAATATAGCAGAGTTAGAGAAACTCAAAGAGCAAGAAGAGCAAATACTAGAACCTGCTACCATGCCTGCTCCACCTCTTGTAGCTAATGCACAACGGTTCACCCCTCCGGCAATAACTGCTGATAATATGGTAGATGAAACCCGAGAATTGATATCTCAAGAAGAAATGAATGCTAGTAATGCAATAATTTCGACAATTACTGTAGAAACAGGTAATACGGTAGGAATTGATCCTAGAGAACTACAAGAACACGGTGAGATTACAAATGACCCACCACAAGATCCCAATAAAATTTTTGATGTTGTAACAGTAATGCCTCAATTTCCCGGTGGAAACGGAGAATTAATGAAATACTTAAGTGCAAATATAAAATATCCTACAATTGCTGCCGAAAATGGAATCGAAGGGCGTGTAGTTCTTAAGTTTGTTGTTCAAAAAAATGGTAGTATATCTGATATACAAGTTGTAAGACCACTTGATCCCTCTTGCGATAAAGAAGCTGTGAGAGTTGTAAAAGGAATGCCTAATTGGATTCCCGGTATGCAAAACGGACATCCGGTTGCAGTGTATTTTACCTTACCGGTATTATTTAAGTTGCAGAGATAGACTAGGTTGTAAACCTCTGAATAAAGTACAAAAAAGACCAATACTTTAAACAGTATTGGTCTTTTAGTATTATGGAGAGTGTTTACATTATGACTTTTGTTTCTCCACCCAATTTTTAGCATTGATAAACATCTCCATCCAAGGAGTAACATCGTCTTTGCGATTTTCGAATGGATAATATGCACATTGCCAGGGGAATATAGATCTTTCGGGGTGTGGCATGATTGCCAAGTGGCGACCATCTTTAGAACATACTGCAGCCGTTGAAAAGTCCGATCCGTTAGGATTACCCGGGTATTCATCATAAGCATATTTTGCAACAATGTTATATTCCGATTCTGCTTTAGGGAATGTAAAACGACCCTCACCGTGAGCAACCCAAACACCAAGCTTACTACCTGATAAAGAGCCAAACATCACCGAATTATTTTTAGGTATATCAAGTGATATAAATGTTGATTCGAACTTGTGAGAAGCATTATGGTTCATTTTGGGTTTCACATCGTGTTCAGGATAAATCAAACCCAGTTCCATAACTAATTGGCAACCATTACAAACACCTAAACTTAATGTATCTTCACGAGCATAGAAATTACTCAACGCAATTTTAGCCTTTTCGTTATACAAGAAACTTCCTGCCCAACCTTTGGCTGAACCCAGTACGTCGGAATTAGAGAATCCTCCACAGAAAACAATCAGACTGATATCTTCTAATGTCTCCCTACCCGAAGCAAGATCGGTCATGTGCACATCTTTCACATCAAAACCTGCAAGGTATAATGCGTAAGCCATTTCACGCTCACCATTAGTTCCTTTCTCTCTGATAATGGCTGCTTTAATTCCTGATTTTTCTTCTCTTGAAGGAGTAATTCCCAAATGAGCCAATCTTCCATTAAAAGAGCTATTGATATTAAACTCTACCGGTTGGTTTTTATAATTCTCGAAACGGGCTTTGGCTAAATCTGCTCCGCTTTGGATCCTGTCCAATAGATAAGACGATTCGTACCAAATATCTCGTAATTCATCAATGTCAAATTCTTCGTAGAATTCGTCTTTCTGAATAGTTAGTTTTCTATTTTCGGTAGGTCTTGCCACAATTGCATAACCGATGCCGTAATCATCTAATATTTTTTCAACTAGATGATGGTGTTTTACTTGGATCAGTACTCCCGGATTTTCTGAGAAAAGAACTTTAATAAGATCTGCATGATGCAGTTTGTCTAATCTTGCTTCTAATCCACCTTGAGGATTTGCAAAACACATTTCGAGCATGGCTGTAATCATACCTCCGGCAGAAATATCGTGTCCGGCAAGAATCAATCCTCTTTCAATTAATTCTTGAACACAGGTAAATGCGTCTTTAAAATATTCCGAATCCTTTACGGTTGGCACTTCTTCACCCAATTTACTCATCGTTTGAGCTAGGGCAGATCCCCCCAATTTGAAAGTATCGAAAGAGAAGTCTATGTAATACAGATATGTACCTTTGATGTATGCTAATACAGGCGATACAATTTTGCGTATATTTTTTACTTCGGCAGCAGCAGATATAATTACTGTACCGGGTGCATAGACTTTGTCATCTCCATATTTTTGAGTCATCGACAGCGAATCTTTCCCCGTAGGGATGTTGATTCCCAACTCACAAGCAAAGTTTGAACAAGCTTCTACTGCTTGATATAATCGGGCATCTTCTCCCGGATTTTTACAGGGCCACATCCAATTGGCACTTAGTGATATACCTTGAATACCGTCTTCCAAAGGGGCGAATACAATATTAGTAAGAGCCTCGGCAATAGCCACTACCGAACCGGCTTCGGGGTCTACCATTGCTACTTGAGGAGCATGTCCGATAGATGTTGCAATACCCGAACGACCTCTGTAATCGAGAGCTACAGCACCTAAATCACTTAAAGGTAGTTGTATTTCTCCTTGACATTGTTGACGGGCTACTTTTCCTGTAACAGAACGGTCTACCTTGTTTGTCAACCAGTCTTTACAAGCAACCGCCTCCAGTTGAAGCACATTCGATAAATGTGCTTTCAAGCTTAACAATTTATATTCGGGATTAGAGAAATATTCTTCTACCGTATCATCACGCATTATTGTACGTGGTGCTTTTCCAAAGAAATCTTCTAAACTTAAATCAATAGGACGTTTTCCGTCGGCTTGTTCAAAAACAAATTTTTTATCATCTGTTGTTTTTCCAACAACATACATGGGCGAGCGTTCGCGTTCGGCTATTCTTTTTATAGCTTCTACCGTTTCTGCAGGCACTATCATACCCATTCTCTCTTGACTTTCGTTTCCTACAATTTCTTTAGAAGACAAAGTAGGGTCTCCTACAGGTAGTTTAGATACATCTATCTTACCACCGGTTAGTTCAACAAGTTCCGAAAGACAATTTAAGTGTCCACCTGCACCATGGTCGTGAATAGATACAATCGGATTATTTTCTGATTCCGTTAATGTCCGGATTACGTTTGATACACGTTTCTGCATCTCGGGATTGGCACGTTGCACAGCGTTCAACTCAATACCGCTTGAGTATTGACCTGTATCAACAGACGATACAGCACCTCCACCCATTCCGATGCGATAATTGTCTCCTCCTAATACAATAACGCTTTCACCTACTTCGGGTTCGTTTTTTAAAGCATCACGTTTGTTGCCAAAACCAACCCCTCCGGCTAACATAATCACTTTGTCGTACGCAAATTTCTTTTGATTCTCGAAATGTTCGAGTGTCAAAACAGAACCGCAAATCAAAGGTTGTCCAAAATGGTTACCAAAAGTGGAAGCACCGTTCGATGCCTTTATCAAAATTTCTTCGGGAGTTTGGTATAACCAGTCTCTTGCAGGCATAGTTTCTTCCCACACTCTACCCTCTTTGGTACGTGGATAGGCAGTCATATAAACGGCAGTTCCGGCAATAGGCAAAGATCCTTTACCTCCAGCAAGACGGTCGCGTATTTCACCCCCCGAACCTGTTGCAGCACCATTAAAAGGTTCTACTGTTGTAGGGAAATTATGAGTTTCGGCTTTTAAAGAGATAACCGATTTAATTTGTTTGGTTTCAAAATAGTCGGGCTTGTCTCCACTTGCAGGAGCAAACTGTTCTATTTCGGGTCCATCATTAAATGCTACGTTATCTTTATAGGCTGAAATTAATTTATTTAGATTTACTTTCGATGTTTTCTTTATCAACTGAAAAAGTGTGCTTTCTTTTTCTTCACCATCAATAATAAATGTCCCATTGAATATTTTGTGACGACAGTGTTCCGAATTTACTTGAGAAAAACCAAAGACTTCACTATCGGTTAATTTTCGGTTCAGTTTTGTACTTAAACCGTTTAGGTATTCTATTTCGTCGGAACTTAACGCTAAACCCTCTTTGGCGTTGTAAGCTGCAATATCGTCAATCTCAAGAATCGGATCGGGCTTCTTATCAATAGTAAATAACGTTTGTCCTAACCCATTGTAGCTTTGTTGAAGCATGGGATCATATTTAGAATCTTGCTCGGCAGAAAAATATTCTTCAATACGAACGATGCCTGTAATGCCCATGTTTTGAGTTATTTCAACAGCATTGGTACTCCAAGGAGTAACCATCTCTTTGCGAGGTCCAACAAAGTGCCCTTGAATCTCTGTAGATTCAACTAATTGGGCTTCGTCGAAGAGCCATTTTAACTTTTGGATATTAGAAGATTCGATTGGAGAAGAAGTTTCTACTGCAATGATGTTTTTAGCAGAATTAAGGAAGAAAGATACCATATTGATTAAGCTATATTATCACTTTATTAATCTGTCGCAAAGTTAATCAAAAGTATACAACTAATAAAGACAAATTTCTTTATTTAAGGTATAAAATAAAAAAGGTTGATAAATTAAATTATCAACCTTTCAGCCATCAGACCTTATTTCTTTTTGTCATCATCCAAATAGTCACTTGCTTTCTGAGAAAGGTCGCGAGCCGTACGTTTTGCTTGTATCGTGAGGTCTTCGACTTTATCCTCCAGTTTATCCGAATATTCACGTGCTTTATGTGAGAATACATCAAATAAAGATTTAGCTTGATCTTTTAAATCGCCGTATCCCCCTTTGAAGAATTTCTCCCAGTCGATTTTAAGACCTTCTTTATCCATAAAGTCTTTTACTATTGTTACCACTTTTACAGCTTGTTCTTCAGATAACCCGGCTTCTTCTTGTAATTTTTTTAGTAAGTCTTCCATATTATTTATATTTAAAATGTCTACATTTTCTTTATAACGCCAATGTATGAAAAATAGTTTGACAATTTTGATTTATTTGGTTTATTTCATATAAATATTTACCTTGCTCTTAAAAATATAAAATTCAAAATAATGGAGCAGATCAAAAGTAAACCATTCTTTTTCAAAGACGAAGAACCCGTATATTCTGTAGACAAAGGAGTTACACGTCAATTTGTAGGATATAATAATGAGATAATGACAGTAAAAGTGATCTTCGAAAAAGGGGCTATCGGTTATCAGCATTCACATCCACATGCACAAACCGCTTATATTGAGTCGGGAGTGTATGAGGTAACTGTAAACGGAGTGACTAAAACCCTAAAGGCAGGCGACGGATTTTTTGCAGAGCCTAATATTCAACATGGTTTGGTTTGCCTAGAAGCCGGTATTATTATTGATAACTTTAGCCCTGTAAGAGAAGATTTTTATGATACGATAAAATAAAGAAGGCTGCAAAATTGCAGCCTTCTTTATTTTTGATACTAGAGATCTAGTTACTCTCCACCAAACATATCTTTAAAATCAACTACTTGTTTGCCCGGTAGTATTTGATTCAACACTATACCAAAAATAGAAGCTAAAGCCATACCCCCAAGTGAAAAATCATCGCCAAAATGTAAAGCTGCTCCTCCTATCCCGATAACTAGAATAACGGATGCTATAATGAGGTTTCTCTTTAGAGAAAAGTCTATCTTGTTTTCGACAAGCATTCTTAATCCGCTGGATGCTATGATTCCGAACAGAAGTATAGATACTCCCCCCATAACCGGAGCAGGAATAGTAGATAAAAGGGCAGCTACTTTTCCACAAAATCCAAAGAGAATGGCAAAACAGGCAGCACCTATAAACAGATAGATACTAAATGCTTTGGTAATTGCCAATACCCCAATATTTTCGCCATAAGTGGTAACGGGAGGTCCTCCGATACAAGCTGCAATCATAGATGATATGGAGTCTCCAAATAGGGATTTGTCTAGTCCCGGATCTTCGAGTAAATCTTTTTCAACCACTTTGCTCAATACCAACTGATGCCCGATGTGCTCGGCAATGGGTACGATGGCTACAGGAACCATCAGCAAGAAAACCTTCCACGAAAAATGAGGTGTAAAGTGTACAAATGGTATTTCGAAAGGTGGTACTTCAAACCAACTGGCTTCTATCACTTTCTGAAAATCGACGATTCCCATAAACAGAGCAAATATATATCCGCCGACAATGCCCATCAAAACAGGCACTACGCTTAAAAATCCTTTGGTGTAGATGGCAAATCCAATAGTTATTACCAGCGTAGCAAGACCTACCAATACATAATCTATATCATAACCTCCATCGCGGTTAGTAACCATACCAACAGCCACACTCGATAATCCCAAGCCAATAACCATTATAACAGGTCCCACAACAATGGGAGGTAATAATTTCATCAACCATTTGATACCTGTTTTTGCAATGACTAAAGCAATGAGGGCATAAACAATCCCCACCAAAAAACTGCCGACCATAATGCCTGCAAATCCGTCAAAAGCTTTTATAGCAATAAGCGGATTTATAAAGGCAAAAGACGAGCCTAAGTAAGACGGAACTTTGCCCCGTGTTATGGCAATAAATGCTAATGTACCCAAGCCACTGGATACGAGAGCTACTGCAGGACTCATTCCTGTAAGTGCAGGAACTAAAACGGTTGCTCCAAACATGGCAAAAAGATGTTGGATACTTAACAATATCCACTGTGCAAATTTTGGTTTCTCGTCTATGCCGAGAACTATTTTACTCGAAGGTTTCATTTATATATTTGATTATTATTTCAAGACATTAAAAAAGCACCACAAAAATAGGTGCTTTTAAATAGAATTATAGTAACTGCTTAAATTTAGTCAGAAATACATCGGCTTGCTCTTTGGTTAAGCACAATGGCGGCAGCAGTCGGAATACATGAGTTCCAGTTGAACCTGTGAATATTTTATCTTCAAATAAGAGTTTCGATCTTTTTTCTTTTATGGGTTCGTTCATTTCGATACCTATAATAAGACCACGACCGCGTACTTCTTTTATTCCTGATAATTTCTTTAATTCAGTAATTAAATACTCTCCTATATTTAAAGCATTTTCAACCAATTTTTCTTTTTTCATTATGTCCAATACGGCAATCGCAGCAGCACAAGCGAGATGATTACCTCCAAATGTAGTCCCCAACTGTCCGTAAACAGCTTTAAACATGGGATTTATTAAAACACCTGCCATTGGGAAACCATTGCCAATACCTTTGGCTACGGTAATAATATCGGCTTTTATATCAGCATATTGATGTGCGAAAAATTTTCCGCTACGTCCGTATCCCGATTGAATTTCATCAAGAATAAGTATTGTACCTGTTTCTGTACAAACTTGGCGAAGTTCTTTTAGAAAGCTATTATTTGGCACATGAATACCTGCAACACCTTGAATTCCTTCTATGATTACAGAACAATATTCGTTTGTGGCAAGTTCTTTTTTTATAAATTCGATATCATTAAAAGGAGCAAATACAATATTTGAATTTTCATTTACTGGAGCAGAATATGCAGGAATATCAGTTGTAGCTACAGTTACAGATGTACGTCCATGAAATGCTTTCTTAAATGCTAAAACTTTCTTTCTTCCATTGTGAAAAGATGCCAACTTTATTGCATTTTCATTTGCTTCAGCACCTGAATTGATAAGAAAAAGGAAATAATCGGGATAGCCGCATTGCTCTCCTAATTTTTGAGCAACCTCTTGTTGTAATTCATTGATAACTGAGTTTGAATAAAAACCAAGTTTGTTCAACTGATCTGTGATTTTTTCCACATAATATGGATGGGTATGCCCTACTGAAATTACAGCATGTCCACCATAAAGGTCAAGATATTCATTCCCTTTTTCATCGTATACATAACATCCATTCCCTTTTACTATATTGAGATCGAATAATGGAAATACATCGAATAGTTTCATTTTATACTTTATATTAAGGTCGTCTGAGACCTAGTGATTATTTAATTGTTGAGAACTTCATCTATCATCTCCACTACTCTCTCTTTACGTATAATATACATGCCGAGCCTGTCTGCGGATATACCGTCTTTCAATTTGTAGGTGTATGTAGGATGCCCATCTACCTCACGTATCTCGAAACTGCGGAAATTGATATTTTTATTTACACTTAAGCTTTCGGCAGCCTCTATTATATGTGTCGATATTACGAAAAACGAACTTTTGATACGTGCAAATGCCGATACTATGGCTAAAGTACCATCATAAGCATCTTTGACGTTTGTTCCTCTGAACAACTCGTCAAATATAACTAAAAGGTTATTATTTTCCTTTAATTGACTAGCCACATATTTTACCCGTAAAACTTCGGCATAAAAATGGCTGTAACCTGCCTGCAAATTGTCCGATATATTAATAGTGGTACACAATCCTGATATTAAACTTAGCTTCATTCTTTTAGCCGGTACCGGAAATCCGGCATGAGCCAAGTAAACCGAAACACCTAATGCTTTGAGGAAAGTAGATTTTCCTGCCATATTAGGACCTGTAATAAATAAGAGGTTAGAATCGCCTCCAAAACTCACTTCATTGCCCACGGCATCTTTTACAAAGGGATGAAAAAGGTCTTCTGCCTCCAGGCAATTCGCCGATTTTGGCAACATCTCCGGATAATTCAGATTATATTGATCGGCAGCATTTGCTATAGCCTGAAAAGCATCATATTCGTAGATAAGATTGATTAAGAACTGCACATTTCGGCTTTGCGAATGCCTAAAAACCAAATCATAGACATCAATGTCATAAGGTGTCATGTTTTTCAGTTCGAGAGCATTTCGAAAATCAGATAATGCAAATACTTCAAGCACTTTGTCACTGTCTTTTTTCAGTAGCAAAGGAAAGTTTTCACCTTCTACCTCTTTTGCTAAATCAGAAGAGAAAGTATGTAACGTCTTAAGAATCTTAACCAAAGAGTTCACCCCATTTTCTACAACATAATAACTTTGAGAGGGATTCAACTTATTCATGATGCTTCTTTCTGCCGACCAGACTTTAGATGCACGCCTGATAGACGAGTTTTTATCTTTAAGATAGTAGACTGCATAATCGAGAGCATCTTTGTCGATATTCAACCTCGATGTTGCGTGGTTCTTGAAAAATAAAACAGCATCTTTCCTGTCCTTTATCTTTTGGAGATCGGTCATAGGTTCCGACAAAAACTTGTACAACTTATCTTGCCCACCTTTAGACATGGTGAGGTCGAATAAATCGAATATTGATTTTCCACTTTTGTATGTGCCAAAAATGTCAAGATCTTTTTTTGTCTGATCGTCTATCCGGAAAGACATACGCTTTTGTTTTATTTATAATTCTTTCAAATTATAATATTTTGCCTTTAGTCTAGCGAATAAAGTAAACTGATCTTCTAACTTAGATATATAATCGAGAGTACATCCACTATCCTCTAATGATTTTGACATAAAATATTCGGTGTCCGACCAATTATTTATCTCCAGTGTATCATATTTAGTAACAAAGGCAATTTCCATTTATTTTGTTTTTAGAATCCTGTTGCTTTTAATTTTAAACCTTCCATTTCGTCCAATCCAAAGATAAGGTTAAGATTATGAACAGCTTGTCCCGAAGCCCCTTTCACTAAATTGTCTATACAAGAAATAATCAGTAGTTTATTACCATGTTTCTCCAAATATAAGACACTTTTATTTGTATTCACTACCTGTTTCAAGTCGGGGTTTTTATCGCTTATTATAACGAAAGGACTGTCTTTATAAAAGTCTTCATATAGTTTAGCTGCATCTTCTTGTGAACCTTCGAAATTAAGATAAATACTGGCGAATATACCACGGGTAAAATTACCACGAACAGGTATAAAGTTAATATCTTCGGTAAAATTATTTTGAAGTTGAATCAACGATTGACGAATTTCGCTTAAGTGCTGATGTTCAAACGCTTTATATACCGAAATATTATTCTCTCTCCAGCTGAAATGCGAAGTTGCCGAAGGTTTCACCCCTGCCCCTGTTGATCCTGTAATTGCATTTACATGAACTTCGGTGTTCAGCAATTGAGCTTTTGCTAAAGGCAATAATGCCAATTGTATAGCTGTGGCAAAACACCCCGGATTGGCTATTCGGTCTGCTTTTTTGATTCGTTCTTTATTCAGTTCGGGCAGACCATATACAAATTTATGCTCGGGCGATTCCTTACGATAATCGGTCGACAGGTCTATTATTTTCAGATTCTTTGGAACGTCATTGGTATCTAAGAATTTCTTAGTATCGCCATGCGCTGTGCAAAAAAATAGTACATCTATTTCGTTATAAGGAAGCTGATCGGTGAATGTCATGTCGGTTTCACCTAACAATCCTCCATGAACATCGGTCAGCTTATTACCCGCATTGCTGGTGCTATTAACAAAAACCAATTCTACTTGTGAGTGATTAATCAGCAGGCGAATCAATTCGCCTGCTGTATATCCTGCACCTCCTATTATTCCGGCTTTAATCATTATTTCTTTAATAAGTTTTTAGCTACACCTTCGTTTGTCATGACAACAGGGTTAATGAAGCCGTCTTTGTCAAAGGTCATTTTATCAATACAAGTCACACGGTGGTCTCGCCCGGTATCACCCAGCGGGCGACGATGGTAAACGATGTAGTAGTCGTTCGATCCGGGAGCATGTATCACCGAATGGTGTCCTGCGCTTGTTGCTATTTTAGGGTCTTGTTCAAGTATCTTCCCTACCCTTTTAAATGGTCCCATTGGCGAATCGGCTATAGCATAAGCCACACAATAATCGGGACTACCCCATCCGCCTTCCGACCACATGAAGTAGTATTTGCCATCTTTGATAAACATAAACGGACCTTCTACATAATTTTCGGGTGTAACTTCTTTAAAAGTGCTACCGTCGGGGAATGGAACAAATCCTGTAAAATCGTCATTTAGTTTGGCTACATTGCAATGTCTCCATCCGCCATAGTAGATATAATAGCTACCATCTTTATCTTTAAACACAAACTGATCGATCGGTTGAGCTCCATTGTAGAATTTATCTATCAAAGGTTTGCCCAAATAGTCTTTGAATGGTCCTTCGGGTTTGTCAGCAACGCCAACACCTATACCTCCGTATTCTTTATTGTTTTGAATATCATTTCCTGCAAAAAATATAAAATACTTATTCTCTTTTTTCACTATGGCAGGAGCCCACATCGCTTTATTTATCCATTTAATAGAAGCCGTGTCTATAACATGAGGATGTTTAGTCCATGTAATCAGATCTTTTGATGAATAAGCATCCATAAATACTTGCTCCTCATAAAGTGCAGAATAGGTCGGATAAATCCAATATTGATTATCGAATATTGTTCCTTCGGGATCTGCATACCAACCCTGAAAAACCGGATTTCCTGATGATGTTTTTTGAACCTGTTTCGGCGATTGGCAAGCATATACTGATACGAGCAATGATAAAAATAGAAGTTTCTTCATAAGTATTTTTTTATTTTTTATAAAAAGGTATTTAAACGCTAAGTCACTATGGCACAAAGCTTTTTTTCTTGTAATGTGGTAGGGGTAGGACTCTGTTCTGCCCGCAAAATAGTTTAAGCTATTGGTGGGTGGAGTAGAACCCCACCCCTACACATGGTAACTAATAATCTATTTGTTCTTCTTTTGAACACTATGGAACACTTTTGTCGGGATAGAATAAATCTTAGTAAAGCCTTTTGCATCATCTGCACTCCAGGCTTTGTTTATCTCTCCATATTCACCAAAATCGGCTTTCATCAAATCGAAATCGCTGTCAACACCAACTAATACATAATGATAAGGCATTAACTTGACTGTAACGGTACCGGTTACATTTTCTTGAGAGTTGATAAGGAAAGATTCTATATCACGCATTACAGGTTCAAGGTATTGAGCCTCGTGTAAGAACATGCCGTACCAATTGCCCAATTGCTCTTTCCAATATTGTTGCCATTTGGTTAGAGTATGCTTTTCGAGCATTTTATGAGCATTGATAATCACTAGAGGAGCAGCAGCTTCAAAGCCCACACGTCCTTTGATTCCTATAATGGTGTCGCCGATGTGCATGTCTCGACCAATAGCAAAAGCCGAAGCTATTTCTTCGATTTTGTTGATGGCTTCAATTTTATTGGTATATTTTTTTCCGTTCACACCTGCTATTTCTCCTTGTACAAAATCTATTGTAAGAATTTCGGGTTCTTTCTTAGTCAATTGAGAAGGATAGGCTTCTTCGGGTAGTGTCTGGTTCGACTTCAATGTCTCTTTTCCACCTATGCTTGTACCCCACAGACCTTTGTTGATAGAATATTCCATCTTTGTGAAATCTGCTTCGTAACCGTGTTCTTTGAGATAATTAATCTCATATTCACGAGTGAGGATCATGTCACGTGTGGGAGTGATAATTTCTATTTCGGGAGCTAATACATCAAAAGTCAAGTCGAAACGCACCTGATCGTTACCCGCACCTGTGCTTCCATGTGCAACTGCATCAGCACCTATTTCTTTCGCATAATTAATAATTGCCAAAGCTTGAAATATACGTTCGGAACTTACCGAAATAGGATACGTTCCGTTTCTCAAAACGTTTCCAAAAACCATATATTTGATGCTTTTTTCGTAATATTCTTGTGTAACATCAAGGGCTATGTGTTTTACTGCACCTAATCGGTATGCTTTTTCCTCCACAACCTTTAGTTCTTCTGCCGAAAAACCTCCGGTATTAGCTATAGCTGTATATACTTCATATCCTTTTTCTTCTGATAGGTATTTAGCACAAAATGAAGTATCTAATCCTCCACTAAAAGCTAAAACGACTTTCTTTTTCATTTGTCAGTATCTTTTAATTTTTTCAGTAAATCTTTAATTTCGGGTTTGTCCTCATGTGTTTTAGGATCATAAAGCATTGCCGTACAAATGCAGTATTTGCGATCGGTACGAGTCAATACATCATAGTTTACACAACCTTGACAGCCTCTCCAAAAGGCTTCATCATCGGTCAACTGGGCAAAAGTTACAGGAACATAACCTAAATTGGTATTAATTTTCATAACAGCAGCCCCCGAAGTTAACCCAAAAACTTTAGCATCAGGAAATCTATGACGGCAAAGTGCAAATGCCATTTGTTTAATACGTTTAGCCAAGCCATGCCCTCTAAATTTATCTACAACAATAAGCCCCGAGTTGGCTACAAATTGTTTGTTTCCCCAAGTTTCGATATAACAAAAACCTGCAAATTCGTCTCCGGCAAGTGCTATAATCGATTTGCCTTCTTTCATTTTAAGCTCCACATATTCGGGCGATCGTTTGGCTATACCTGTGCCACGCACCTTTGCAGCAGCTTCAATTGTATCTAATATAGTCTGAACATATTTAATATGTTTATCGCTGGCTATTTCGATAGTTATTTCTGATTCTAATTCTTCTTTCATTTTTTATCTGTCGATAAAATGTTGTTGATCATTTCATATTTGGAATAAATGAGGAAAGCGATGCCAACACCTCTTCCCTGCTAATATTGTCTTTGGGTATTAATAAAATTGTATCGTCTCCGGCAACAGTTCCCAATATCGTTTGGTGTGCTTTTGAGTCTATTTCTCCGGCAATTGCCATAGCATATCCGGGACGTGTTTTGATGACAGCCAATTGTCCGGAAAACTCTATACTGATAAAACCAAAAGATGACAAAGGTATTCTGCTTTCTGCTGAATTTACAACAGCATCTGCCAATTGGTAAGCATAGTTACCTCTTGATGTGGGTGCCTTTATGATTTTCAATTCTTTAATATCACGGGAAAGTGTTGCTTGTGTTACATCAAACCCTTTGTTTATCAAAGCATTGAGAAGCATATCCTGACTGGTTATATCTTCTGATAATATAATTTCTTTGATGATTGTATGTCGGTTTCTCTTTCCCATTCTGAATAAATATACATTTATAATGCAAATTTATACATAAAATTGTATATTCAAACATTTTGAGGATTATTTTTTGTTGAATATAAAAAATAAACCCTACCTATAGTCATGCAAATAGGTAGGGCTTATTTTAGATTGCTATATTATTCCTTTTTTTTTCAAAAATCAAATCCTAGCTTAAGTGTAATAGCTCCGTGATTTACTTTACCTAAATAATCGTAACCATAATTACCATAATAATCAGTATAATAATAATATCCATCTGTTTTTTGCAGAGTATAACCGAGACTAAAATTTACGCCCATATTATTCTGTAAATTAAATCGGGCACCAATGGATGGAGCTAAATAAAATCCTTCAACATTATCACTTACCGTATAACCTACTTTTAAATCAACAAATGGAGAGATAACACTATTGGTTGGAATATCCACTCTCGGATTTACAAATAGAGGAATAGAGGCTACATCAGCATCATGGTAATAGTTTACAGCCGCTCCAACTCCTAAATAGAAGTATGGATTAAATTGATAACCATGTGAGGTCGAAAATTCTAATCTATCTGTGGCATAATCACCTACTCCGAATGAATATCCTAAGTCAACAAAACCACGGTATCCGCTTTCCAATTGATAAGACGACGATTGCATCGATGACGTTGGCATGAGTTTGGTTATTTTTGCAACGTCATTTATTGGATAGACGTAAATACTACCGTCTTGAGTTTGAAGTTTTAACGACTCATTTGGAATTTGTTCAATTACTATTCCATGTATCATACTTCCATTTTTAAGGTACACGGTTTCAGTATACTTTTGAGCATTGATAGACGCAAACGAACAAAGAAAGACTAGGAGTAGAGTTAAATTTTTCATAATAATTTAGATTGTGTGAAATGATCTTTTTCTCATTGAGAGTATAAATATATAGTTTTTTTTGTAAAAGCCAATACAGTTTTTTTTTTGAAGTTACTTTTAGAGTATCAGACTATATGTTATTTTAATTTCTCAATTCTCTGTAAAAGAGTAGGATGCGAATAGTACACGAATACATTCCAAGGATCAGGATTCAGATTACTTAAGGCTTTTACCGATAACTTTTTCAGACCACTTATTAATGAATCTGCTAAACCAAAGCTTGCAGCGTAAGCATCAGCCTCATATTCGTTTTTTCGGCTCGAAACATTCATTAATAGACCAAATAACACAGAAATGGGTGTAAATAGAATTGAAAATGAAATAATTCCTAAATGAAATGAAGGAGTGCCACTACCCAATGCCAAAGCTAAATGAGGACTACTCAAAAAGAATGAAAGTATAAACAGTAAAGCTCCTGTGTATAATACAGATGTTATAAGGTGCTTTATGATATGCTTTTTCTTATAGTGTCCTATTTCGTGTGCCAATACAGCAACTATCTCGTCTGTAGACAGATCATTTATGAGGGTATCGAATAGTACAATTCGTTTTTTACTGCCTAGTCCCGTGAAGTAAGCATTTGCCTTGGTCGATCGTTTCGAAGCATCCATCACATAGATGTTTGTGAGGTTAAAACCTGCTTTATTGGAGAACTCTTCAATGGCATTTCGCAAATCGCCCGCCTCTAATGGTGTCTGTTTATTAAAAAGAGGGACAATAATATTAGAATAGAAAAATGTTATGAATAACGAGAATATGGTAATAAGTCCCCAAGCATATAACCATGCGTAGCCTCCAAAACTACCATAAAACCAAATCAATAAGGATAAAATGATACCACCTAGTACTACGGCGAGAATAAGACCTTTAAGTTGGTCGAGCCAAAACAAGGCAGGGGTGGATTTATTAAACCCATATTTTTTCTCGATAACAAAAGTGTCATACCAGGCAAAAGGCAGTGATATGATCTCGTTCCCTAGATATAAAATACCTATGAAGATAAGAGAAACCGCAATTGTGTTATCTGTATATGTTCTCACAAAATTATCTAACCAACCGAATGCCTGAAATATAAGAATAAAGAGAATTATCAGAAACGAAATAAGTCCCGAAAACAATCCCATCCGACTATTCTCTTTTTGGTAAGCCTGTTGCTTCTCATACTTCTCTTGATCGTATATTCCGATCAGTTGATCCGGAATGTTCGGACTCATCCGCTTTCTATTTCGATATGCCAAATACTGAATCCAAACGAAATCGAGAGTAACAAATAATAGAATGATATAGTACATCATATGAAATTGAGAGTCTTAATTTATTTAGAATCACTTTTTATAGCAGATATATAGCCTGTATAAATAGCAACCCCATAAAATAGAATGTCCATACCTTGAAATGTTTCCTTTATGATTATAATTGAAGTATCAACGTCAAGGCTCGAAAATGCCTCACTGTAGCTATAGTTTACTTCATTGGCTATCAAGAAAACTGAACTGATGTAATTCCCTACAAAACAAGTAAGCAGAGCCAATGTCGCTCCCAAAACTCCATAGAGAGGTGTCGCTCCCTTTCCTAACTTTTGGATAGAAAAACCCACTGCAAACCCCACTCCTATTGCCATATAGGTTATTTGAAATTTGGTTAATACAGTAATTAATGTCCATAAGAATATACATAAAATGGATGCTGCTATCCCTCCAATTAACGCCAATGGCAGACTTTGCTGTGCTTTCAACTCCTCGAGAGTAGCTCTGTTCGCCGCATTGCTATTCCTTTGAATCATGTCCCATGTAGTGGGATTATCAAATACGTTAGAACTGTTATTCGCTTCGTTTTGAGGAGCAAACATCGATCGATCGGTGCTTACAACTTCATCCGGAGCAGGAGTACTTGTTTGATTATCCGACCCAATCTCATTTGTTGTAGTTTCTGATGCCTCAAAACCTTCGTTATAATCATAATCGTGAATTTCGTCAAATTCCCTTTCATTCATACTGTTAAAATCTCAGTGTTAGTATTTTAGTTTAGTTATTTTCAAACGGTTACTCTCGCAAATGGAGCGGCATCCATAGAGCAAAATTCGTTGTCTAAGTACTTATAATGCCCCGATATAGCCACCATAGCAGCATTATCGGTTGTATAACCGAATTTTGGGATATGTATTTTCCAGCCCAAACGTTGGGCATGATCTTCAAAAGCATCTCGCAACCCCGAATTTGCCGAAACTCCTCCGGCAACAGCTACTTCTTTGATATTTAAATCTTTTGCTGCTTTACGCAGTTTGTCCATCAAAATATCTATAATTGTTTTTTGCAACGATGCACACAAGTCCTCTTTATTCTTTTCAATAAAATCAGGGGCATTTTTGAGTTCATCTCTTAAAAAATATAAGAAAGAGGTTTTTAATCCGCTAAAACTATAATCATATCCTTGTATATGAGGCTTATTGAACTTAAACCTATCAGGATTACCAATGTTTGCCAGTTTGTTTACAATAGGTCCTCCGGGATACCCTAAGCCCATTACTTTGGCACACTTGTCGAAAGCTTCGCCGGCAGCATCATCAATTGTTTGCCCGATAATCTCCATCTCTTTATGGGATTTTACAACTATTATCTGCGAATTTCCCCCTGAAACCAATAAGCATAAAAAAGGAAAAGAGGGTTGATTATCATCATCCTTATCTTCTTTTATAAAATGAGCTAAAACGTGAGCCTGTAAATGATTCACATCAATCATGGGAATATTTAGAGCTGTAGATAAGCCTTTGGCAAAGGATGTACCCACCAAAAGAGATCCCATAAGCCCTGGTCCTCTGGTAAAAGCAATTGCCGTTAAATCTTCTCTAGCTATGCCCGCTTTCTTTAGAGCTTCGTCCACTACGGGAATAATATTTTGTTGATGAGCTCTCGAAGCCAGTTCGGGAACCACTCCCCCGTAACTTTCGTGTACTTTTTGGCTCGATATGATATTAGACAGTAAAACACCGTCTTGTATAACGGCTGCGGCAGTATCATCGCATGATGATTCTATCCCTAATATATTAATCATAATGATATTAATCTTTTATAAAATAGTGATACAAATGTATGGGTTTATTTCCATTTTTCAAATACGATAAGTGACATCTAAATACTTCATTTTGTTATAAATTTTTATTTTTCAGCATTGCTTATAATCTATGTGTCGAATAGACTTATTTTAAGATGAATGTATTATTATAATTGAAAAATTTATTTAACTTTGCCTCATATAATAATGCTTTACACTGATTATTAAATAAATATGAGATATGTTACTACTTTGCTCTTCTTCATCATTTCATTATCATCATTGTATAGTTGCACCGGCAACAGTAAACAAAGGGATGAGGCTACACTTGTACAAAATCAAAGCGATTTAATTCGTATTAAACGTTTTGACAACGATTTGTATAAGTATCTACTAGGTTCGACTTCGCAACAGCAAGATTCTTTAGTTTTATCATACGGCAAATTCTTGGAGGCTTTCGGAAGTGTTACTATAAACAATTCTGATATAAAGAATGTTTCGTACTTTGCTGATATAAAAGGCTACTTTTCGAATCCGTTGTTAATGCAGATTTATAAAGATGCCTTAGATACATTTAAAGTGATAGAGCCCTATGAAAAAGAATTATCGGAGGCAAACAAACTAGTTCAAAAGTATTGGACAGGCAAGCAACTCCCCCCATTGGGGATGCACGTTTCTGGATTTAAGGCTAATACAATAGTTATGAATGACTTTATCTCCATTTCTATTGACAAATACTTAGGAAGCAATTATCCAAGGTACAACGGTTTTTTTGAAGCTTATCAACTTCAGCAAATGAAGCCGGCAATGATTACACGCGATTACCTCAAAGCATGGATCATTTCGGAGATGCCAAAATCGAACAAACGAAAAGACCTGTTATTTGAAATTATAAATGAAGGCAAAATCCTGTATGCTTTACAGTTGCTTTTGCCCAATTGGAGTGAAGCTGATTTGATCGGCTATACTCCCGAACAGTTGGAATGGAGTAAAAACAAGGAAAAAGAGATATGGAAAACCACCATCGACCAAAATTATCTTTTTAGTACCGATTACATGACCTTATTAAAATATTTGGAGGATGCACCATATACGGCTACTATTTCAACCAATTCTTCCGGTCGTTTGGGAGCTTGGATCGGTTGGCAAATTGTAAAAGCTTATGCTTCAAGTACAGGCAAAGATTTGAATTCGATAATAAACGAATCGGATGACCAAGATATTTTAAAGCAGTCGAAATATAATCCATAAAATTTAGGGGGATAATATAACATTCCGAAAAGTCTAATGTCTTTGTTAGGCTTTTTTATAAATTTATGTAATATTGTCATTTCAAGAATCACATTATAAATTGTTTAAACATGAAGAAACACTCTCTATTATTTTTTTTACTTTTCGTTTTATTGATACCAAGTACATTCTCTCAAAACAAGATCGTATTTAGTGATGCAGCCATTAGTACCGGTGATAACAAAGAATGGCAAACAAAAAATTACGATGAACGAGGATGGGTAAGAATACAACTCAATCGCGATTGGGATAGTCAAGGCTATGCTAATTATGATGGTTTTGCCTTTTATCGGATGCGTTTTAATTTACCGTCGGAGATGCTTAAAAATTCTGTTTGGAAAGATTCACTTCTAGTAAACATGGGCAAAATTGATGATACCGACGAAGTGTATCTCAATGGTAAACTGATAGGAAAAACCGGTCGTTTCCCAAAAGATCCCGGAGGTTTAGAGAAAGCATTCGAAATAGAACGCATCTATAAAATTGCTGCTAACGATCCTATTCTCGCATGGGATAAAGAAAATGTATTGGCAGTTAAAGTATATGATCAAGATGGACTTGGAGGTATGTACGAGGGTTTTCCTTACATCCGCATGATAGATCTAGTAGATGGGTTGGTAATTAAATCTAATTTCGATAAAAATAAACAAGAAGATATTTGCACCGTATCCGTCACAAATGAACATGGTATTGCTGTATCGGGTATTTTTAATATAGAAGTAATTGATACCGAAACCGACAAGTCGATAAGCTCATATAAACAAAATATCGAATTGAATCCGGGCAAATCGGTATCCAAAACAATCCCATATGCTACCGACAAAAGATACTGCATCAAAAGCACTTTCACCGAAGAAAAAACGAAAAAATCGCAAACTGTAAGTGCCATTATTCCCTATATCCTTACTCCTAAAGCGAAAGACATGCCACAGATAAATGGAGCAAAAACATTTGGAGTAAGACCGGGATCACCCTTCTTATTTAAAATCCCCACAACCGGAGTAAAACCAATAACGTATTCTGTTGAAAATCTACCTAACGGATTAACTTTAGATTCTAATACAGGTGTTATTACAGGTGTGTTGAATAAAGAAGGTGAATACAAAATGCTTTTTGTTGCCGAAAACAGCAAAGGACAATATAGCCAAGAATTTACTGTAAAAGTGGGCGATCTTTTGGCTTTAACCCCTCCTATGGGATGGAATAGCTGGAATTGCTGGGGACTCTCGGTATCGGACGAAAAAGTAAGAAGTTCGGCACAAGCACTTATCGACAAAGGATTGATAGACTACGGATGGAATTATATTAATATAGATGATGCTTGGGAGAATGATGCGAGAGATGCTGACGGCACACTTCGAACAAATAGTAAGTTCCCGGATATGAAAGCATTAGGCGATTGGTTACATAGCAAAGGTTTGAGATTTGGAATATATTCTTCTCCCGGACCTCTTACCTGTGGTAAGTATTTGGGATCTTATCAACACGAAAAACGAGATGCCGATATGTGGGCATCTTGGGGCATAGACTATCTTAAGTATGACTGGTGCGGCTATAATCTTATCTACGATCAAGAAGGCGACCATTCTCTTTCGGCTCACCTAAAGCCCTATCAAGTAATGGAAAAGGCTTTAAGCGAACAAAAGAGAGATATTGTATACAGCCTTTGCCAGTACGGAATGCGTGATGTTTGGCAATGGGGAGCAGCAGTGAATGGTAATGTGTGGAGAACTACAGGCGATATTGTAGACACTTGGGCTTCGATGAAAGATATAGGTTTTGACAGACAAGCCGGATTAAGCCATTTTGCGAAACCGGGACATTGGAACGATCCGGATATGCTTATTGTTGGAAAACTGGGATGGGGTGATAAATTGCGTCCGACCCGTCTTTCATACGACGAACAATATACCCATATAAGCTTATGGTCTTTGCTTGCCTCTCCCCTGCTTATTGGGTGCGATATAAGCCAATTAGACGATTTTACCCTAAGTCTCCTTTCTAATGCCGAAATAATAGCGGTGAACCAAGATCCATTAGGAAAACAGGCTCAACGATTGATTGAAGACGGTAACAAACAAGTATGGGTGAAACAGCTCGAAGACGGAAGCCATGCGATTGGTATCTTCAATTTAGGTTCGGAAGACGAATCTATGGAAATTAAATGGAGCGATCTTAAATTACCGGCAAAAGGCTATGTTAGAGATTTGTGGAGACAAAAAAAGTTGGGTCAATTTAAGGAAACGTTTCGTACTAAAGTACCTACACACGGTGTTGTGGTGATAAAAGTATATTGACGAATGTAGGGGCTAGGCTCTGCCTTGCCCACAAATTTAAGCTTTAGACAGTGCAAAGCCCAGCCCCTACAAAAAATGTTGCATTAATTGTTATAGACCACTTAATACAACATATTTCAACAAATTTATTAAGAAAAAAGGTAAAGTTATTGACACTTGGGTGTTGATAACTTTACCTTTTTATACGGGTAAATTAATGTATCTTTGAAATACTTTTTAGGTCAAAAATCATCATGGAAAATAATAAGAAAGGTCAACAACGTAAAGGCAATCGCCCCAAAGATAATACAATGCAAAGTCCCGAAATAGGACGCATTCAACCTCAAGCCCGTGAACTGGAAGAAGCTGTACTAGGTGCATTAATGCTCGAAAAAGATGCGTATTCTCTAGTAAGTGATATCTTGAAACCCGATAGCTTTTACGATAATATACATCAAATAGTATATCGTGCAATCGTGAGCTTGATATCTAAACAGGCTCCTGTGGATATGCTTACCGTTGTGGAAGAATTGAAAAAAACAGGAGAACTGGAATCTGTTGGAGGACCGGTGTATATTGCCCAATTGACCGAGAAAGTAGCTTCGGCAGCACATATAGAATTTCATGCACGCATTATAGCCCAAAAATACTTGGCTCGCGAACTGATTGGTTTTTCTTCGGAAATAACCAATAAAGCTTTCGACGAAACATTTGATGTAGACGACTTGATGCAGGAGGCAGAAAGCAAGCTATTTGAGATGTCGCAAGGCAATGTCAAAAAAGATGTACAGCAAATTAATCCTGTTATAAAGGAAGCCCTGCAACTACTCGAAATTGCAGCCAATCGTCCCGAGGGATTAAGCGGGTTACAAACCGGCTTTAATAACTTAGACAAAGTTACTTCGGGTTGGCAAAATTCAGACCTGATTGTTATTGCTGCCCGTCCTGCAATGGGTAAAACTGCTTTCGTATTGTCGATGGCAAAAAACATGTCGGTAACATACAACTATCCGGTAGCTCTGTTCTCACTGGAGATGTCAAATGTACAGTTGGTAAACCGTTTGATTGTGAATACTTGCGAGATTCCCGGTGAGAAAATAAAGAATGGTCAGCTTGCCCCCTACGAATGGGAACAACTCGACTTTAAGATAAAAGAATTGTACGATGCTCCTCTTTATATAGATGATACCCCCAGTTTGTCGGTATTTGAATTGAGAACCAAAGCTCGCCGCCTTGTTCGTGAACACGGTGTAAAGATGATTATCATTGACTATTTGCAGTTGATGAATGCCAGCGGTATGGCTTACGGTAGCCGTGAGCAAGAGGTGAGTATGATTTCTCGATCGTTGAAAGGTTTAGCTAAGGAACTGAATATTCCTATCATTGCCCTATCGCAGCTCAATCGTGGAGTTGAAGGACGTACAGGAATAGAGGGTAAACGCCCTCAGTTATCAGACCTTCGTGAATCGGGTGCTATTGAGCAGGATGCCGATATGGTGTGCTTTATCCACCGTCCGGAATACTACAAAATATTGGAAGACGAAAAAGGAAATTCTCTTATTGGATTAGCCGAAATTATTATAGCAAAACACCGTAATGGTGCAACTGCCGATGTTTTACTACGCTTTAAAAGTGAGTTTGCCCGTTTTCAGAATGTGGAAGACGAATACAATGCAAACGGAGCACAATTTATATCTAAAATGAGTACTACTCCCTCTCACCAAAGTTTTCCTCCTATGTCGGGTAATGATGTAGTTCCGTTCTGATTCGATG
>JAVBJR010001112.1:0-11746 GCA_031546965.1 Dysgonomonas sp. | reverse complement strand
CCATTAGCAACAGTATTTGTGATGTCACATATTGTCCAGCATGCACCTAGCCCAATGCTGGACAATGTGTGACATCACAAATACTGTTGCTAATGGCAACATCACATTCCTACAGGAAAGCATGCTCATGGAAACGGCCTCATTGTCAAATTAGTACAAAATCATCATTAAATGATTTACAAATATTTTCAACGAAGTACCACTACCTCAATTTGCGTTTTATGAATTGTAACTAAATTAAGTACCATTAAAAGAAATAAGTGTAATGCAAAAATATGCTGACAGCTTATACCATTTTCTCCAAAAATTATTAATTGCAAATCGAGCAGTGCTTTATGCACATTTAATCATTAGATAATTACAACAATTATTGCAATTGTGACGGGTTTAAATGGGTATAAAATCCACCTGTAACACTACATGCATTCAATTTATATTAGAAAAAGCAGCTCCTCGTATAAAAGTCCTGGATAGAACAGTAGCCAGAATCCCAGAATCCTTGCCGAAGCAGCATAAAACCAGGTTTTCCATTCGCCATTTGATATGTTACAGTATTTCAGCCGGTCTTTTTATGTGGTCTTTTTATGTTATGTGGTGGTAGTGGCGGCGGCGGCGGCGACGGTAACGTGGTTAGCGTCCTCTTTCACTTCTTATATGGCGCTTGCACGTATGGTTATGCCTACCATGAAACTGCTAGTTCCGTAACACCACCAAGTTTAGACTTTCGTTCAGCACTGGCAACACGACCAGTTACAACCCTATTGGAAATTGTGGTGGGCCATAACATACCACGTATGGTTAACACTATGGGACAAACACCACACGTGGTATCAAGAGTGGTGGTATGTTATGGCCTGGTGGCCCTCCACAAGTTTCCAATAGGGTAAGCTTCGTCTTTCATTTCATTTAGTTCGTCATTCATTTAGTTCGGCGGTAATTTCATAATTCACTTCAATTCCATTTCGTTCCATTGCATTCACTTTATTTTAATTTCCTTTAATTCTATTTTATTTAGTTGGTTTAGTTTCATTTACTTCGTCATTACTTTCATTCAGTTCGTCATAATTTCATTACTTTAATTTACTGTAATTCCATTCAGTTGAATTTCGTTTCATTTAGTTTCATTTAGTTTCATTTGGTTTTATTCACTTCGTTTACTTAAATTCAGTTCGTTTCATTAATTTAATTCAGTTTGTAATTCATTCAGTTCGCCGGTAATTTCATTTACTTCATCATTACCTTAATTTCGTTTAATTTCATGTACTTCACTTCAATTTAATTTATTTTAATTTCTTTGAATATAAAGCACTTATTTCATGGAACAGCGTATACAGTCGTTGATATTCCTGCATTTGGAAATTGTTTGTTCCTATCTTTATCGCACCAACTGTTTGGGACTATTGACGTATTGACGTCGTTGGATATGTTATTTTTTCTCATACACACATTGCTTTCAAAGTACAATAATAGGGGATTAGGGCTACTGGTGATACACTTCCAAAAACCAATGTACATAATTACCTCCTGGGTAATTTGGAAAAATTGTCATGTGTCGCTGCAATCAGTTAACAATTGAAAGTACTGCAGCACTACTGTGAACAAAGTGCTCCTGCACCACTGAACCCAGTTTCGGTGTGGACAGGTTACTTTTTTGTTATAAACAAATTATGCAATTCAAATTTTCCGTCAATTCTTGACGGGTTAACTCTAGTAATACCAATAAATGACAGCTCTGCATGCATGTGTCAGGGGTAACTCTATTAGAAATTTCCAACAAAGACAATCACAATCCATGTGGTGGCAGCCTTTAGTATGTGGTGAACCACCACATACGTCACTACAACACAACCCATCCACCGTACGTACACACGCCAGACCATGTTTACAACATTACTACCAACACAACGTCAATCCAATATACACTATACCAGCACACTACCGTCACTTTTTTACAACACCATCATTTCGACAACCCTACCATCACCAACACATCACCACCAAAACAGAGGCACAAATGAAGCGCGAAACAATATGCTGTGAAACCTGTCTCATGGACCTCTTTTGTTAAAGGACCACCCGCATGTTAGGCCCAATTTTGCTCTAGAAATATATGGTACCTATGAACAAATTGTTTTTGCATGCATGCTATGTAGCGAAACAAGTGCACCTGATCATCGATGATAACATTCCGCCGCCTGTGAGTTCAGCCAGTCGATCACTGCCGTTTTCAACTAATCACTACGATCTCCACAACTTGAGAGGTTGTTGATTTTCGCATCCATCTGCACTCAAGGTCACACAAAGACAAGCATCAACAGGTCAAAAACTTTATCGCTAGGTGGCCAATCAATTTGTTACAATGTATGCACAATTCGTTTATAGTCATAATTTAGACAATTTCGGTCACTACTTTTGGTATTTTTAATTCTCAAGGGATGGAATTTTATGCGGGGGGATTTAAAAACATTTTTAAGGTGTCCAAGGAAAATTATGATGACTATATACTGTAAAATAAAGAGGTAATGTATGTTTGACACAACCAAGACATTTGTTGCCCTTGATTGGTTTTTGATTTCTACTCAATCTGTTCTGATTTTTGAAATGTGCCCTGTAGTTTGCTAAATCAGGTACACTACTGCATGTATCATCAAAAATGAAACCATTACGCAGCTTGTGATGTCCAAGTACTTGTACTAACCTAATTACCTAATCAACGTTATTTAAGTAAGTGTGCAATATGCATTCCCTCTTATGCTAAACACCTGTGCACGATATGTGATACAATATTTTAAAGACTAATGTTTGCCTTCCCTGCAAGGCGCTTCGTATTACATCTTCCGTTGAGGGAACAAATTTCTGCAAATTCACTAGCATTTCAAACGACATTGAACTTTTAAAGGAGAACTGACATGGTTTTGCAACATATGCTGAAAACGTTGTCACCAACAGAGCTAATGCCAAAAAAATGATTGCCGCAAACGGAATTGCTCTCATAATTGTTAAAAAAAAGTTATAAATGATTAAAGATTATGACGCCATGGTGTCACCAAGGTGCTGGTGTCATAGTGGTGGCGTCAAAATGTCCTGTACGGAACACCTACCGTTCCTCTACTATGGTGTAGGCTTATTGCCAGGCAGTAGTCTTTCAGGTAATGGACAGTTAGCAGCAACCCCTAGTGTGATAATAATGCATACAACGGTTGATGGATTTGAACATCTATCCCGAAGTAGATTGCAAACTATCGTCCGCCATTTTGTGCCCCCTCTGTTATTGACATCTAATGGTGCGTACGGCCCACCATAAACACGTTTTCAACAGCGCTCCGACGCACAGTTTTGACGTTCGTGCTCCGCCGCCTGCTCCGCCGATATTATTTTCAATAATTAATATCAACACTTAAAGGAGATAGGACAGGGCGGGAAATGTGGACTATGACCAACCCTGCCATTGGGTAAATTTGGACTACCCGCCAATTAGTCTGTCCATGATTGGCCAGAACGGGTTCTGACCTTGGTCCACTTTTCCCACCCTGTCCTTTCTCCTTTAATATTGCACTAAATGAACCCGGATTTTTCGAACCAGCTTCTGAATTTGGTGAGTATTATATGTGATGTTTATCGTTTACATCGGTGATGCGAAGGTAAACCTTGTCAGTTCTCCTTTAATGATGATTCGCACTACTTTGAAATTTTAAAGTTTGTTCATATGTATGATAATTCTTTTTAAATGCTACATTGCGATAACCTTTCAAAAGCACTTCTGAAGCATAGATGTAATTACAATATTGCAACGCGGGCCCGTCCGGGATTTGAACCCGGGACATCACACACCCGAAGCGTGAATCATACCCCTAGACCAACGGGCCACACTGTCAGCAACTCTGTAAAATGTAAGAATAATATAAATTTCCATAACGTGTATTGCTACATTGATCCGCATCATTTGTAATGTGTATATAATTTATGTCATCTAATCTGATCGCATACCATGACAATATTTTGATCATATATGAAGAACAACTTCAGGTTTAACAAATCAGTTTGCTGCGGTCCATACAACATGTAGATGCAATTTGAAGAGACATTCGCATACCTTTGCAACCTTTGCCTGACAGATGGCCCTGAAATAATTCAAGCATAAGGAAATCTTTGAGGTGACGTTGTTAACCGTTGTATGCAGCCGTGATCGTAAAGTGCTTAGTACGTTGCGTTGTGGCCGCAGTAACCCAGGTTCAAATCCTGGTTGTAACAGTGTTGCTGCTCATTTTAGTGGAAAGTGTTTAATATGGTCAACATTTTACAATTTTGTAGTGTAGAACTGTTGGATACATTTTTTTAATTTTCCAGAGGTTATATGTACCTCTCCTGATCATATCACGCACAGGATTTTCAAATAGCTGGCTTGAGCAGAATGCTTAAATGTAGAGTTCTATCAAATAATAATATAATAATAATAATCCTAGTGCTAACGGGTGCTGTACACTATCAAGTGTGTTAACCTGGGGGCCTCCAATAATCCCATTCATTAACTTCGCAAGCAAGCAAGCGTGCTAACCAGCAGTCCGTAGACCCAAATGGGTTGCACGCAAGCATTTTAAATGCACAATTTTGAGGGCCCACAGCGAATCCCTATGAAGGTCTTTTGATTATTAAAATCATGAGTTTGGCTGGGGACTGAGTGCAGCCAGTGAGAGTTCTTTCGTGTTACAAATTTTTATCATGAACAATTTTCAGGTATTTAAATAAAAAAGACTATCCAAAATGCAATCTCCCCGACGAGGAATCAAATCCCGGTCTCCCGCATGACAGGCAGGGATACTAACCACTATACTACCGAGGACACATTCACTTCTGATAATTATTTCTATTATAAAGTCACATTTCTTGGCAACATTGCAGTTCGATGTTACACTGTTGTGAAATTGTTACAATCGCTATGAAGATAAAAATATTATTGATGATTTTATAAAGTCAAACACAGCTACAGATAGGAAATAATCTTCTACAGATATCCAGATAAACCCATTTATAACGCAAGGAAATTTAAAATCACCAAGTAATCAAACAATTCAAACTCCATTGTCTTGGTTGACCACCTTTAATTTTGGTCTATAACTATTTTAAGTGAAATTGGTGGTGTAGAGGTTAGAACACCCGCGTTGTGCATTTGTGGTCTCTATGGGCCCTAGGTAATGCATGTTCAAAGGAATTTTCTAGCTATACTGCCTGCTTGTGGTGCTTGCATTTTCATGGCATATATCGGTTCACACATTGGCATGACTAAATAGGATATCTACGTAGGGATTCGCGTTGGGATCCGATAAGTGTATATTAAAAATTGTTGCACACATACTCGTGCAAGGATCCATTGTCTGTGGCGTTATGGCGCTTACATGTGAGTGTATGGATAGGTGAGGAAGGCTCTTGGGTTAAAGCACTATGGCTGTGTACTGATCTCGTTAGCAACATTACAGTTAATACATTTTTGTAATTGCCATAGATTGCAATCTCTTGCGTAAGCACTTGAATTCAGTCTGCAGGTTTTTTAACCAAATACCTTATAGTTCTCAAGTGATTGCTTTAATTCTAAAGCCCTTTGACCAGAATTGATGATTTCCATTTGTACAAGAATATTAGGCCTCAATTACAATTGTATGTCCCACATATGTGTAAGTACATATACTAGGCGCATTCCTAATATAAGCACTGTTCGATTATAAAAAAGAACGTGTGCATTCTTCCATGCACATACATATCATAGCAATTTGTAACACAAATTATTTTCGAAGTACTTTTAGTATCTCATTTTTTATATAAAAAATAAGTTCTGCTTAAAATTCCCCAAACTGAGATAATGTAATTCAGCCTGTCCAACCAGTCTAAAGCACCGACATTTTCAACACCTCACTTTCCTTGAATTTTTGAGATGCCAGCAATTTTTTTAAGTTCAAAAAGACCTTATTAGTCGCAAGGAACATCAGTTAAACAACATTATAGCCTTTCATGTTTATTTAAAAGAAATTTAGACTTAGTTTACGAATTACCCATTAATTGCAATTTATCTCCATTTCGGAATAAGATACTGTAAAAGTGGGAATTGGCGCTTGGCCAAATTTTTGTGGAATGAGTAATTGACACATTTCCCAGTGCTTTTTATTTACGTGGGCAAGGGTGCATTTGTGTCCATTGACTTGTGATCTTTCGAAACCGCATTCCAATGTGAAACACCTGCCAGTAATGTTACGAGGGTAAATCAAAAAGTAACACACAAATATTTTTCACCTAGGTATTGCCTATGTATTGAAATTTGGTAGGAAATAAGTTTGAACTTCCCTCCACATCCCTGTGTTGCCAGATCAGTTGTCGGCCAGGTAGTTGTCGAGTAAACAAATATGGAAAGATGGCACACTTGCTCTCGTCGTCCACAATTGAAGAACAAGGAGGTGTTGTTCGTTTTTTGTGGTCAAAACGGAAAACTCTAACTGAAATTCACAAAGAAATGTTGGAAGTGTATGGTGGTGATTGCCTAAACTTTCGCTAAAACCTTGACGAAGTTAGCCGTACTCTTCGTTGCAAATAACCTCACAGAGATGCGCAGCAAATGTCAGGCTGCTTCATGACAAAGCTCGTCCACATGTTGCAGAACATGTGTGGAACAAAATCGTGAAATTCGGCTGGGAGGTGCTCCAGCACCAACCTTACAGTCCTGACCTGGCTCCATCAGACTTTCATCTGTTTGGTCCTTTGAAAAAATTCTTGGGTGGGAAACGCTTTTATTAATTCTGATGAAGAAGTAAAATTGGCGGTGCGCACGTGGCTATATGCCCAGAAAACCGACTTTTATAAACAGGGTATACTCAAACAGTTGCTAAGGTTGGAGAAATACGTTGAGAGACTTGGTTCTTATATAGAAAAATAGGCAAAAAATAGGACTTGATTTTGTTTATCATACATTTTTTCCTGACATTAAAGCGTTTTGCCAAAAAAATTAATGTGCGCTACTTTTTGATTTGCCCTATTAGTTCAAAAATGAATCTTATTATAATAGGTGAATTTAGCGAATGTGGAATTGGCTTTGGCACTGTGTAATTAATGCATAACTGGAAATAAAGTCCCTGATGAGCATGTAAATGTGGCATTTCTATATACTATGATGCAAACAGGAATTTCCTGGTACGAGGTAATTTTCACAACTCAACTAGACAATTTTACCAGGAATTTAAATTTAACGTGGTTTAAATTTAGCGAGGTTTTAATTTTCGCGGAAGGTCAAAGGAGCATGAAAAGCGCGAAAATAAAGGCGCGCGAAACATTACCACTTGTACAGTATGCCTTGTAAAATTTAATGTAAGATGACAACATTCTTAGATGAAAATTATACATTTTTGTGTATACACAAACAATACAATATTCATATTAGAAACAATCATATAGGAAGACACTGATATAAATCTTTTAAGATTACAGTCATATAAAGTAGTTGTCCATTTTTGTAATGGGAATCTCTTTTTGTATGAAATAATATAAGTTTTCCTATAAAATGTTGAGTTCCTATGAGTTTCAAGAAATCTTATGCGACCTTTTGTATTTTCATGTGGGTATACAGTTCAATCATTTTGCTTTTTATACTGGTCATACTTCCCATTTTAAACTCAGCATTTATATGTTACCCCCAATGTGGGAAACCCGAAAATGCAAGAAATTGACGTCACAACACAATCATCCTTTGTTACGACGCTTCCGTCTGACGCGTTAAAAAACCTAAACTAACCTAACACTTTCGGCCCTAATGGTGGCATATGCCACCGCAATTGTTTATCATTTTCAACTGAGTAATACATGTACAGGGCCGAAAGGGCTAAGTTAAACTAACTAACCAAACAATTCACACCCCCGCACACAATTAAACAATTCACGTTTTAATGAATGAAGCGATATTTGCGTGTTTCAGGGTTTTTCGTATATCAGAAATATCGCGTTATGGCGTCAATTTCTCACATTGGCGGCTACATATACATTTTCCACATGCTCCTAATCACATTCCTGACACATTCTATAGGTTAAAAACAAAATAAATAGACCCAAATTTAGCAAAGAAATACGCCAACTTCGCAGTCGACAGGATTCGAACCTGTGCGGGTAACCCCATCTGCTTTCGAGTCAGACGCCTTAACCACTCGGCCACGACTGCACACACATGCAGACGAACGCATTTCAACCTCTCTATAACCTATAGGTTTAACTGCACGGAATAGGGTACAATATATTAGTATTTGTGGGTTTTAAGTGTTTCCTTAAATGTCCGAGGTGTTGTGGTCAACCTGATCTTGGTAGTACCGCCTTGTTGTAATTTTGAGTTTGTGTCGCCCCTTAGTGGGATCTGTAAGAACTGTTTTGTGCCTGAATAAATAGCGAGAATGAGCCTGTGCTCGATCTCTTGTTCTGCGTTCTCATCCAGCGTATGGTGTGTCAGTACTTCTCAGAGTTTCCTGCAGCCGAAACGAGAAATAACAACACAATATTGGTAATCGTGCTTGTTCTTTAGACAAACTGCGGGTACACATAACCGGCAAGTTTGTCTTAATTATTTGACATATTTTGTTGCCAAATACATAATTTTCAGGAAACTTTCAGAACTGAAAAACATTTATCTTATGAAGTGAATGGTTAGGAGTAGCAGCCATAGCTTTATGAGGGCCCCACTCCTATTATTTCCACCTAACCATTCAAATTATTTAGTTGGCATTGTGAGTCATTAATATCCAATTATTTTTACTCCGTAATCTCACAAGTTATTTCTCCTTAAGGTACTATCTCGCCCACAAACACAGTGGGAATAGAGTTAATATACGATAGATTAACTCTATCCGAGAGAATGGCAATACCGGTGGATCAATGGCTGAGTGTGTTGAACCACCTTCATCTGGAAACAGAGGTTGTGGGTTCAAGCCCCAGTACTGACAATTAACACATCGGGTTTTAACAGGCAGCTGATTCGGCCAAAAGGCCGATACATGCATGTACTGCCTTAATTTCTCTGGTACTGGTCGATTCCCACTGTGTTTGTGGGCGAGATAGTAACTTAAGGAGAAATAACTTGTGAGATTACGGAGTAAAAATAATTGAATGACAACCATTGATTGGAAGAAAAACTTCAAAATTGGTTAAGATTTTAAAATTGGTACGAGATTACTTGTAAATATAGCACATTGAACCTAGCATTTGTCAACTATGGCAATCATGGCAATGTGTTTTGATTTCCGGACTACCTATTACTCTCTGATAAACGTCCCATTATAGTGCTGTAAATTCCATTCCCGTTCTGTTGTTACTGTATGTATGAGTTGTCTTTTAAATATTTTTCTTGCCGTTTTCAATTTTTTTATTCATTTTCATCCAAGTTCTAAAGGAAATTCGCAGGATGGTGCACAGACATGAACATGATCCTTTTGCTGTAAATTATTTCTCTCAGCTTTATCTAGTGGCCGACATGACGGTTGATAGTTTAAATGAATTTCAAGCATTAAAGGAGAACTGACTAGTTCTATAAAATATCAATTTGAATACAGAAAATGGCAGACTTAAGAAAATAGATTATTCACGGAGATATGTCCGAACTAAAACACTATTTCCAACTTCCGGTTGCGCATATGTGTTCATTGCTGACGATGATGTAGTCACATCAGTATGGAACATTTGTTTTGCCAATCAATGTACAGGGTCTCCTTAAATGATCTCCCTGTTAACAATCGTTGAAATAAAATCAATGGATGCAGATAAAAGCAAATGGTATTCACAGTATTGTAGGTCAACTCCTAAAGTTTTTATTAAAAATTAATAATACACCTCTACATGTGCACCGTTAGTTGCCCTTAGGATGTCCAATCTGTATTCTACCTCCCTCCATACATTTCTGGTGTTACTGTTGATATTGCAGTCACAATACGTTCCTTTAATTCACTTACATCTGACAAAGGTGTTTTATAAACAGTGTCTTTAACATATCACCAGAGGAAAAAGTCAAGGGGAGTTATATCCGGTGATTTTGGTGGCCATGAATTGGGTCCATCCCGGCCAATCCAACGGCCAGGAAATGCTTTGTCTAGCGTTTCTCGAACTTGTAGACTCCAGTGTGGAGGTGCACCATCTTGTTGAAAAAGTATCCTATGTTGCCTAGTTTCTAGTTGACAAATACTCCGAGTAGATCTTGATAAACCACGGTATTTATTATCTGTTCAGCAAAAGAATGGTCCAATTATGGCATTGTGTAAAAGTCCACACCAAACGTTGACTATGGGATTATCTCACACATGCTCAAGAACCCTATGCAGGTTCTCTGTCCCCCATATACTGTACGTATGTTTTGAAGATTAGCTTTCCCAGACACGTGGAAACTCATTTCACATCTGGCGGTGGTCGACCATACTTTTGTCTAAAATTTCGTTGAACTGTTTTAGGTGGCTTTGATTCCGCCAACCACACAACACATTGTGCTTTTTCAATGGGAGACGCATTTTTAAACTTTTTGTGATTGCAACGCCATCTAGTAGCGGACCTGTGTATTACACCGTATGAGTAAAAACGACTTCAAGAGTTTATCTACAACTCAGTGAAACCCGTTTGTTTTTGTCTACATCCGTTGATTTTATATCAACGATTGTTAACAGGGAGATCATTTAGGGAGACCCTGTATATCTATAATGCGTACCAACCGCTTTGCCGGTGGGTGGTCAGTGAGGGGGGCGGTCCATTTGGAGGGGAGAGGTACTGTGAGTTTCAAGAAAGATTGCGGTCCAGAGGGCCCCTCCCCGACCTGTCTGCTGCATTTTGGGGGGTTTGGGTATTTGAAGCTTGCAGCTGCTTTCCGAATCATGATGTCACTGGGTAAAGGTGAACATGCAACAGCAAGCCTCAAGTATACCCAAACCCCCCAAAAACCAGTAGACATGTCGGGGGAGAGGCCCTCTCGACCACAACCTATCTTGAAACGCACAGTATATCTTTTTAAAGAGCCCACCCCTCTTTCCACCCACTGGCAGGGATCAGGCGACCTTAGCCCTACTTTGCGCATGGTACATAGGCACATCATACATCTTGCACGGAAAGCAGTAATGGAGGGCGGATTGCAGTAAATTCCATTTTGTCCTCCAAGGATTCTTCAATTAATTTCCTAGAAACTACTCAGTAGAAAATTTTAAAACTTTAAACCACAATTAGGTGTTGTTTAAACTGTTTGTTAACCATGTTTAGGCGTAATCCACAATAATACAAATGAACTAGTCAGTTCTCCTCTAGCTAATAGACTTGCTCAACTTGCTCAATTCAATGACAGGACAGTGCGTGAGAGGACCTAAGCATTAAAATATGTATTCCTGGGGCCAAGAAATATCTTAACATACACAGTAAAATTTACAAAAGATTATGCATCATAAACTATTGTTAGTAAAAAATATCTTATAGCTTTACCTTCTGGATCTCCCTCGGAAATCAAAGTAATAAACGTTTTTACCTTAAAGGACATTATTAATGTATGTCGGGTTTGGCTAGTGTTTTCATCTGACGTTGTAAAAGTGTTTCGTAAACAAATACTAGTAGAACGAAAGATTTGTAACAGATGTTTTTAACATTACTGTTTACTGTGCACTGTGTCGTATTACGTTACTCCTCCGCACCCAAATTCCATAGGGTTTGGGTGGCCGTGAGTGACCGATATGGGCACCGCACCCATAATGGCGGGTTTAAGTCC
>JAVBJR010000331.1:0-15480 GCA_031546965.1 Dysgonomonas sp. | reverse complement strand
GTGGGAGATATGGGGGTGGACAGGGTCGAAATATTGGTTTTTATCATGAATTATTGGAAATGACTGTGTTATTGAATGAAATGAAAATACAGGCATGAAGTATGGTATGACAGGTGTGTGTGCAGTAATTGTTGCAAATTTTTGGGATGAAAACTGTGGGTGCTAGGCAAGGGGAAGGAAGCTGTGTAACGCATTTCATTTGCATTTCATGACATAAACAATTCGGAGTTACCCTCGCTAAAGAAGTTTAACTTCAATAATATTGGTTAATTCACATTTACGATTTGTGAAAGAAATCGGTGACTTTTTCTGCACCTTTATCTTTTTGTTGAGGAAAATTTGTTATACATGTTTAATGAAATTCGCAATTCTCGGCCGAATTTGCTTTGTTAAAACTGATATTTTGCTTCATCTGATTTTGTTTTATACTGCGTCCCAGTCCAAGGTTGCTCCAAATCGCCTGTTTGCAGCTGTGACCCTGGGCTTCCAAACCACGATAATCCTGTTGTAAATAATCGTTTACTTGGGCATTAACATAAGTTTTATTAGAAGGAATGCAAGAATTCATAACATTTTCCCGTGGAAACGCGTATTTACAAAATGTGAGCGCTGTATGGATCTCCTGCTTGTAGAGCTCTGCCTATAGAACATATATGGCTGCCTGCCTGCTGCTTCCACTCTATTTGCATTAAAAATAAATCAAAACCGACTGCAAAACAACTGTAAAACACTTTTAATTAGTGGAATGCACTTGCCCTGTCTTATTTTTATTGAAAAACCAGTGGTTAAGCATTAAAAACGCCTAATAGCTACGATCGACGATCGGGCGAAATAAGCCTTTTTTGGTAAACCTGTATCCATCCGCAATTGGAGCAACCTTGGACTGGGACGTAGTATATCTGGAGTTTTATACCACTTCGCACAACAGGGGAAAATTTTGTAACGCAAACCAGTTCTTTATAAGTGGAGTCGACTGTATTGTCCATTTATGTATTGCATTGTTATAATTGTTGTCTCAGCCAATGCCTAAACAAAGATCTGTACACTTCTGTTCATAGACTTAATTGTATATACGTACGTTAGCTATAAGGTGGTACCCCACTTAAAGCTAGCTCATTGCTGGAATAGTAGCCCAAACTCTGTGTGCACCCTTTGTGTTAAAATGCAGAACTAAATTCAATTCTTCCCCAGCATTACGTAACACTATAACAAACCTTCCTCTCCCCTATGCAGCACTCCATAGCAAAATTATACACACCCCTCCCCCCCCCATTCTGCGTTAAGTAATATTTGAACATCCCCAAAGTCAATTTACAGAATTAATCCATGCATTGTTGCTAATTTGTTTGTCTCATGGTACTATCCTAAAAGAAAGCATGCATATATGTACTATAGCCTTTATACAATTTATTCAAGTTATTAAGAACTTAACAGCTTTTTATTTGATTGTACAATTTCATGTATTTCTAGATAATTAAGACTGCAGAGCTACAAATAATTTTGCAGTTTCTAATATAATTTTTTCATAAGGTTTCAAATTTCGAGAATAATTAATTATTTCATACTAGCCGTAACCACCACCATTTAGGCGAATTATAGAGTAAGATGCGTAGCAAGCCAAAAATTTTAGGCATGCTGAGCATGTCCAAGAAAAAGACGGTACATATGTTGGCTATCCGGAAAGTATTAGCTGTAGGTATGTTAAATTAAAATTCAAAGCTGTTAAAATGTCAAATGTTAAATAACATAATATGTAATATGCATGTTACAGTACCATTTCAAATTATTACCGCAAATGTGAAATGTTTTCTAGGCCCTAGGAAAAATAACGTCCATAAAAGCTCGTGTTACAGGTGCCGCCAGTGTATTGACTGTATAAGCATAGCCAGCAATGGCGGTGCGACTCCCACATTTTGTGCATTATTGTTTGTCGTTCAACAAATCAATTCCTAAGGACAGTACAAATTTGTCACCTTTACAGAAAATTTCTCTTCACATGTTTTAAGTGACTGACATGCCATTTGACACAAACTTTACAGTTGAAATGAGGTCAAACTTCTAATCAACTTGTTAAGTGAACTGGTGGCAACGTCAAAAAATTTAGCACTACAGTAATTTATTCTATGGTTAAAGGGACACTTTCAAAAATACTGTAATTACCGTATTTTTCAATATATAATAAAATGCACGTGAAACATTTTGTTAATTGACATTTGACAATTGACAATACAACAGCTTTCTATTTGCAAATAAAAAACGGCTAATACTTTCCAGATAGCCCAAGTATTTTTGAGTCATTTTTTATTGAAAGTATGCTCAATACAGTTTTAACTTCTAGGGTATTCTTTGCGTTAAAATGCTTAAAAATGTTTTCACCCAAAATGATCGATGATTTTGTTTCGAAGTTAAGGAAAGACAAATCTGACAGACATTTTCGGTCATCGACCAAACTCCGTTTTTATTTGCTCAGAGCGTGTTCAGAATTTGAATTTAATAAAGGTTGGGCACAAAATGTAGGCATGCTTGAGCAAAAATGAGGCATGCTCTAGCACCCAAGCAATTTCTATGTCGTTAACATGTGTAAATGCACATACAATGCTGAAATTATTTATGAACGTTTTGTGATTTGCAACATAACAGAAAACAATGTACAGTGCCTACAACCATTAATTGGGTGTGAGGAGGTGGTTAGCACTTCAAGAGTAAACTTTATGAGAAATGATGGTACAGAATGGAGTGCTGGTGTGTCATGGTCAGACCAGAATCAGAATGAGACTCAGAATGAGGGGGACGTTGTTAGGCCCCCTCTATTTATATAATTTGTATTGAAGCTTCTAGAAGATTCTTGAACAGGATGTGGAAGTTGAAAACTGGGTGGTGGTGTGGGTGTTACCCTTTGTGTTCTGTAGGGGTTATTTTACTTTAGGCCCTTTGTCCTGTGTAGGGGTTGTGACAGAGGGTGTTGACATTGGGCAAGGTTCATGTGCACATTCAATGCAAAGATTTAGTTTGCTAAGCTATGATATAATTAATTTTTTAGCCTCAGATCTCTTCTATAAACATGGAAAATACCAAATTAATTGATGCAGTGGGTAAGGAGTGATCAACGATTAGTAAACAAACTGACAATACGGGCAACATATTTTGACTGGCTAATACTGAACTAACAACACTGTAGAAATTGATTGCAAGGTTATAACCTTTGACCCTGTGATGTAGGGAATGATGATAATTATTTCCAATCATGGCAATTAAGAAAACTTTAGTTTCTGGTGATATTCGAATAAGGGTTGTGGCGATGGCGAAGGACGGACTTACTCAGAAATTATGGATGTTCCAAAATCTACAGTTGGCTGCATTGTAAAGAATTGATCTTGGAAATTCCAACAAGACGATGATCATAAGCATACGGCTAAAAATTGTCAAAGCTTACGTGGACAAGTAATACATGAATTGTTTTCTGTCATTGCCTGCACAGTCTCCAGACTTAAATCATATAAAGCACATGCGGGAGACTGCTAGCACAACATAACCTACAAAACCGAACTGAAAGAGAAGATCTTGGGAGAGTGGTCTCAGATTCATCCAGAAGTCACGAAAAAGCTTGTGGATTCAATGACAAAACATTTAGCAGTTGTTCGCCAGAACAAATATTGCGCGGAAAATAAAATGCTTTATATAATTGCATACAAACACTCTGGCCAAATAATTGTTTTGATCAAGATTTTCAGTTTGTTCACTTATCATCTGATCACTCCTCACCCGCTGCTTGATTAAATTTGAAATTCTCCATGTTTTTAGAAGAGATATCAGGCTACAAATGGTATTAAGATAATTGATTATATCATTGCCTATCACACTCCATTTTTGCATTGAATGTGCTTAAGCGCCTTGCCTAAATAATTTGTTTCAGCCACTGTAGGTAGCATTACACCGACAATATGTGTTCTTGTTTCTTCATTAATGTGTAGTTACAAAAATATATGTTCGGCATTTCCGAAATGGTGTTGAACTACCAACGATAGACTATGATAATAATTACGACTTCAATTTCCAGGTATGTGTAGTATATGAGATATTGTAAAGTTACTTGTAAAATAAACAGTATTTGTATTACATTTACAGCATCAATTCGACATGTTGAAAGAAGTTAAACTTATGCCGGTAATTAAACTTTTAATTAATTACTCTCACCTAAATTGGAAATGCATCACATGTGCTTTTGTCTAAATAGGGAGATTCTCTTGCATTACTTTGTGAATACAACACTATGGATAGAACAAACCTTACTCTGGTGATAATGTTTTCAAATGCAATGGACCAACCAAGAATAACTCTATGTATTTTTATTATTACTAACAGGGTGGATTGGGCACACATGATGAAATGTGTTTTGCATTCTTTTTATATTACCCACTTGGAAATTTATTGTTCTCTCTCAATTTTGGAGCTAAGAAAAATCTTCTGAACATATTAGAATCTGCACAGCGGTAAGTACAATTAAATCACCTTATGAGGTAAATAAATATACCGGCACAGATGTATGTTATGTATAATTCACTTGAAATTCAGCAAAAAAATGCACAACAATATTTCAACTGGATATGAAATGACCAACGATGAATATGTTAAAACATATGACGCCACAATTCTAACCGAACAGGATTTATCTTTCCTGAGTTACCTTCAAACTTATGGCAGAATGCAAGGAATATGTATTGGTCATGATGGTGCAATGGTATGCAATTAAATTTTTTTAAATGCTGTTTTCAGAAAAATCTAAAGGCATATTAATTTACCGTGTTAGGAATTGTTCAAAGTGGAGAATGCGATCAACGATACAAGAACTCTTTTGCGTCAATAACCAAGTTGTTTAAACTCCATTAAGCAAACTTATTTAACTATTTCAAATTGAAAACAAGTTTAAACAAATAATTAAAACTTCTAGATGACCATATTAATTTGAGAATTCTGTGAGTGTTTATTTATATAACCGCACATCAATTGACAGAAGAACATTTCTTAACTTTTGAAGATCATCAAATAAAAACTATACAATAAATATTATTCAGCGTATAGAAAATTGCGAGTTAAATTTCAATTGATGGGAACAATTGAATCTTGTCACAGCCATATCTATAAACTGTTGCACTCCATCCTCAACTATGTAATTCACAGTAATGTTTGGCAGTCAAGAAAAGTTTTGTATGTATATTAATTTTACTTGGCACTCAACGACTCGTATATATAAGCAACCCCTAAGGTATTGATTGCACACTGTAAAAGAGGCTTTAAACTGAAATAAAACTCAAAATACCTGCATCCAGCATTTCAAATGCTTATCAGAGTTAAAGTTATTCTCGTTTACCATAATTCATGTTTTGCAATTACTCCTGTCACCCTTTAATGATTTCAAATCTGCTTTCATCAATGTGTTCCCAATAACGATGCTCACATTGTATCTCTATTTTATACAACCCACCTATCTTCAAAAACTGGCGAATATAAATTTGGAATTGCCTTGAGGGAACATACAAAGGCCAAAAATATCATCACAAATGGATGTTCCGAATTGATATTATTGATGGAAACGTCATTACATTTGCAAACATTCACTTTAATTTTGAGATACACGTATTTGCAAAAAGAACAGTTTTCTAGCACCCTGTATAGATAGATGCACACTGCAAATTGCAAAGTGCATTTCAAAAATAATTTATCGTTTGATTATAAAAAAACTGAATAAATAAGACAAACAAATATGTATTAATTGCATGATGCACATACGAGGCTCATTTCAAAAATAAGTGCCGATGGAGTAGATATCAAAAACCAATTATGGGAAAAAGGTCTCAGTTGTTTCAAACATATACATCACTACTTTATTTGAATGTAGTCATTATAATGTTCCTAACCCCTCGTACACTGTAAAAAATATTTTTAACGCTCCACCAACTACCATGTCACCGCCTGTACATGTTTGACAAAACTCAGACATAATTACTAATTTTATATACGTTAGTCGTGAATGGTGTTTGTTTTGTGGGTTGGTGTGTGTGTGTTGTTTTGTTTGTTTGTTTGTTTGTTTGTATGTTTGTTTGTTTGTTTGTTTGCAGTAACTTTCAGCTCAATTGAACACAACTGCTACACATCCTAGAGAGCCGAAATTTGGTATACAAATTAGTCTTGCACGATATTTTCGTCCATCACAAGTTTTTTTCTAAGGTTACGACTTAGAATCGTGAGTATTTCACTCGCAAAAACCGAAGTGGGGGTAGCTGTATGGGTTATTTTCACTGCACAGCCCGTGCGGCAGTGACGGCGCCTGTGGCAACGAACTTTAAAAAACTCAAATTTATAATTTACGCTCACGTCGATTAATAAATAAACTTAGTACCCAAAAACTTAGTTCTATTCACCGCTTGTTTCCATCAATTGGTTCTTCATTTCTACTCAATCGGCCCTTATTTAGAAATGAGTCTCGTACATCACAAAGCAATTTTTTTACATACATATCACAATTGTTGAAGTGCTATTGGTTTGGTAAAATAATTTTCGTAATAACCACTGCCTAAAATTCCACCAGCTGTGATAATTCATTTTGTCCAAATAGTTGAATGCATACTATTTTAAACAGCTCGGTTTCAATGAATCTGTGAGATGTAAACCATTTTGTGGGGTGCAGAGAAACGTTATTATTCACTATGTACGAGGTCATGTCTAAAGGGAATCAAAAAGTTGCTATGATAATCCCGGTTTTGAAGTGGGACTTACACTTTCGTCATCTGAGTTTACCCAGACGATTGGAATATGTTTCAACACGTACCACTACTACAAAGCAGAAAATTTTGCCGTTTACTGACAGAGTGATACAATACGATACGATACGATGCAATACAATATAATAAAATACAATACAATAAGTCGGGCAACAACAGGCTATATGACCAACTAGGTTGGGCATGTCACCATAGCTACCATTGGTCCCTTAATAACCGTTATTTACAGCTGCCCCATAATATGGACGAGACTTAGGGCCATGTGCAAACAAGTGAAAATTCGAGATTAACAACACAGAAAATTGTAAACGCTAAACGGACATCGCCCCCACAGGAGTGGCATTTCAAACGAGCAAAACTGAAACGGTAATTAAAAAAAAAAATATTCTCAAAGCGCACTACAGCTGCACATATTCCTTTCAGCATACAGCAGCAGCACCCGAGACCCTGTCTTCGTTGGAATCCATGTCCCCAGTCCAGATGTCATGCCATATGTTGATGTATCAGGCATCACTACCTGCACCCCTGGTTTCTCCAGACCAGAACCAGTTTTGGCAACAAACCTTAGAACTTCCCGAAAGATGTCTTATACTATTTGCAACAAAACATCCAGAGGTATATCATCACTTTCGTTACATTATTGGGTGGATGCAATCCTGTGCAGAAGGAGATCAGCCTCACTGACAGCAGGTCCCATCGCGGCGAAAACACTGTCCACCATGACACTCAGCATACAGCTACCACAAATCGGACGTCTCATTGAAGCGGAAACCCGTGCATGTTTTGGCAGACCTCCACCACTACCACTCACGCATTGCAATCCTTCACCGACACTACGTAACAGTGGTGTGGTATTAGGAGGATGAGGTGGCGGATGGGATGAAAGAAGAAGAAAAGTGTGAAGAATGGAGATTGTGCACTGGAGTGAGAAAAGACAAAATATGTTCACCACAGACCCATATGAAGGGAAGGTTGAGGTGGGAAATGGACATCGAAGGTATGCGGAAGTCTATAATGATGCAGTCAGTGGTACTTGAAAAAAAAAACGTATCATAGGAGGAGCGACAGGAGCACAAGGTTGAAATGAGATGATGCCATATTGGTGACTTACTGAATAAAGCGAGTTATGGGGTAAGGCAGATGACATGTAGTAAAAGAAGGACAAAACCAGAAAAACGTACCATTGAAAACTAGATTTTTATTTAACATAAATTCCATTCTGCCATTGCAACAAGTGGGACAGACATCTGTAAGGGGTATGCTTGGGTGGGCATGGTCACATTGCATGCCTTTGTGTTGCCAGATAAACACTCCCTTCTACATTCAGACTATAAAATCCCTTAAATGGCGGTTCCATAAAGGGGAAAAAACAAAACTGCGCTGTCTTTGGTGTTTATGGTCCTCGAATCCTCCATGGGCCCTAACAATAGCTCTAAAGGGTGTTAATGGTTTAAGCTCAGGTAAACACCCTACGGTATAAAAAGAGATGCACAACTGTTGTGGATCATTACAACTAGTTTAATCCTCAGAGCAGGTTTTGCATGGAAGTGGTGACATCCAGACATGGACCAAAGCAGACTGAAATCTAACAGTTAAACGGCTCCTTATATACAGTAAAACCTCTCTAATTGGGACTCCTCTAATTGGACCACCTATGTAATTGGGCCACATAATATCTGAACTACGTTTTTTACATAAGGTTGCCCCTCTGTAAATGGACCCCCTTTCTACTTGGGACAGGACCACTTTTGCCAGCTCACTTGCAATGCATCTAAGCCCTTGCTAAATGGGACATGCTGTCATTGAACTTTCAAAATTGCCGAAAATTTTATTTTTTCCTCAATGTTGACATTCTAGACCAACTTGAACCTCATGAAAGGGGCTTTCATTTTCGAGAAATCCATTGTTGCTTTCCAAGGACATGTAATTTTCCAGTCATCTCAGCTTTATATTGAACTTTCAACGTAAGCATCACAGCAGTGTGATTATTTTAAAATTTTGAATAAAAATTTTTAATTTTCTAAATGGACCACTTCTGTAATTGGGCCAAGTTTTCTGCGACCGTCGGTGGTCCAATTAGAGAGGTTTTACTGTAATTTGAAAAGCTAACATAATTTGTTTCTCGCAATTCGCTATTGTCAACATGTAATAAATGAACATATACAGCATTCACGATAAAATAATCTGACGGAACCAAATTTAGATTAAATTATAATTGAAGTAGGTGAATACGTTATTTATGGAAACAATATAAAGTACGTCGTTGTCGATAAAAACAAAATATAATGTACCAAAAACTTGGAAATAGGAATTTTTTACAGCAATCTTCAATAACGAGTAATAAATTCAGTTTATTCCAACACAGAAAAACTTACATATTTCAATTCAAATCCTTATAGCACTTGGTTACTAACAGTATCCAGAAAGTTTAACTTATGGTCAGCTGGATTTGGCCGTAATTCATATGCACAAATCATAACTTCTTGCCTATTAACCTGGGCAAAACGAATATATATATGTATTAGTGCACACTCAAATAAACACTCAATGTAAAAATTAAGAACCCAACAATTAAATCCTTCACCTCGGTGAATTCGCCTTTCAGTCCAATGTAATATACTTTTGTCGTTTCTGCACCAAAATTTCGTGGTATATGAATTGTCAAGTGATAAACCGATGAAAACTTGACAACCCTATCAATTTATAATTAATAACAATTAACTAATGAAACGAGATCTATTAATTAGGCACCGAGCAAATTGAATACAAACTTCGTTGAATACTCCATAGTTCCATTTGGATCTGGGTACATGTCAAACTCTTGATCAGCTTCAATTGCAGTTTCCTCAAAAGTCATATTGGGCTTATTTTTGTACCTGGAAAATACAAAAATAAACCTCTACATTTACCATAATATGCTAATATGTTGCACTGTAGTGACTCGTCACACAAGTTTTCAAAACTGTATTATACTATCACAGTAGATTGTTTTTAAATATGAAACGTATGTTACAGCAATCAGTGATTTTCTTGTACATATTACAAAACACTAATTACCTCAATTGACAATCAATATTTTAAATTGGATAAAATAAAAACGCGTATAAATGCCCTATTTTCACGTACTCACAGCCTCATTTTAGCTGGATGAGACTCATCTTCTCCACCAATCACAATCAGACCTTTCAATTTCACATTTCCTGTGAATCTAATTGAAAAACTAATTGGAATATCTGTCATTGTTGTTATTAACTTCAAAGTAACTTAACGGGATGCTAAACAGGAGCTCCTCGTCTACGTCGCTCTCCACAACCTGAAACAACATTTTATGAACATCAAAAGTGATGCCATGATACATATAAACCAAGCATAAACAATACGCACATTTTCCTTCAGAAGCCGTTTCTCCCATGCAACAAAAATCGTTTTACCAGATCCATCGACTGCTTCGTTAAGACATCGAACGTTTTCGGTGTCAATTTTTGTATAAAGACTGTACTGAATTCCCAGTTCTGGGGAATCATCGTGGTCACAATTTCCCGAACAACTGTGTCCAGAATGTTTGTGCGCCATTTTGCCTTGGACTGGTAACCGGTTAGCAGTTGATGCGCCATCTAGCGTCGTTCGCCTGGACGACGAGACTGCGTTCACACCATGCAAAGTTTTCCAGTGGCGCCATCAACGCCAACTGTGGAACTAAAACTGGGAGACAGTAGATGATTTTTGCATGGTTTCCCATGCTTAGCTCCGATTTCTATAATGAATGCTGCGTCACTAACATTCCATTTATATTCGAGACTGTATATAACATGAAAGCTAGAGCAGAGCAATTATCAATTTAAAAGGACAAACTTTTTTGTATATATGTTATAAGAAATCTTATGATTAAACCTGTCCAATATACGTACTGCATGCCTATACAGGGTGTTAATGAATACATATTACAAACTGATGTGAGTGGTAGAAGGGCTATTGTAGATGAAATATTGCTAATCAACCATGGGCGGAAATGTCACCTAACTGCGCTATGGGCACTCAAAGTGCAAGAAACCCCGCCCCCCGCCCCCCCCCCCCCTGAGGGAGGCAGCCCTGCGTGTTACTGGGAAGCCCACTGTTTCAGTTATTCAACTGGCGACCTGAACTTTGTACTATTCATAATTGCAGAGTGTTTTGCTAGTCTCCAGAAATGACCTTGGCTCATGGCAATTGACATGTCGTGGACCATATCTTATGGAACCACGTCTCACTGCTCCCGTGTATTTGACAGTCCTGCGTGAAACTCTTCCACAGTTGCTGGTTGAGGTTCCATTGAGCATTCGTCGAACCATGTGGCTTCAACACGATGGTGCCCCAGCACACTCTGCCTGTACTATCCGTGCGTATCTCGACCAGACGTTTGGAGCCAGATGCATAGGCCAAGGTGGTCCGGTGGCGTGGCCTCCACGTTCGCCGGATTTGAATCCATTAGATTTCTTTCTGTGGGGTCACATGAAGGCTCTGGTATACGAGACACCTGTCGAGTCGAAGGAAAATCTTGTGGCACGGATACATGCAGCAACAGTAATGATCCACAACACAAGGGGAATTATGGACAGAGTGTACAATAACATGCGTAGATGATGCCATACATGCATTGACGTTGATGGACGCACATTCGAGCAACTACTGTACTTATGGGTAACAATAAAATTCACAGAAATCGCTTTTGAAACACAGTTTGTGTACTTTTCCTTTATTTCTTCTGGTAATATGAACAAATTCTTGCTCACAGGAACGTGCATAACTCAAACAGTAGGCTTCCCTGTAAAGCGCAGGGCAGCCTCCCTCAGGGAGGGGGGAGTGTTTTCTTGCACTTTGAGTGCCCATAGCGCGATTAGGTGACATTTCCGCCCATGGGTTAATCGGCAATATTTCATCTGCTATAGCCCTTCTACCACTCCTATGAGTTTGTAATATGTATTCATTAACATCCTGTATATTAGGAAGTTGTGTAATGTTAAATTTTAAATTTAAATTCATTTGTAGGAATTTCAATTATTTAAATTATAACAATATTGTAATTAACAATAGCACTGTATATAAAATACCTTTTTGTTGTTTAAATTCATATATACATTTATATAGTAGAATATTATTAGAATATACATACAGTATACTGTATATCATATACCTTTGAATTTTATAATTGCCATTATTCTAACTTTAGCTAGTTTAATTATTTGAGCCATATCAATGCGTTTGATACAAATTTAAAATGTACCTATATGAACTAAAACTTGTAAGTTGCATGGGTAGACTGACTATAACGTGTAAAATGTTTATTGATGAGAGTTTCGAGAGGCCCGTATATATTTAAGTAATATATTCAGTTGCTGTTCACATTGGCAATATTTTCTGTATAGTTCAGACAGGAATTTAAAGAATCTGAAAGAAGGATCAGTAATCTTGTTAAGTGTGTTCGGTTCGCAAAATGCGGAAAGATTTCTGATATCGATCGGAAAATTATAAAAGGCCTATAGCGACTTGAAACTAAACAAAAACAGTTTTTATTTTCTTTTTTGTAATGAAAACATGTGATGTTATTTTGACGCGTTATTTCCGAGAAACTGACATTCATCCTGTTGCATTTAATGTTTTTATTTTGAAATTCCTTCTGACATTTTACAATATACTGTATACTATATATATTATTAAAGTTTAACGAAAACTTTGATTTATTCTGTTTTGTCTTCCCAGAAAAGATCAAACTCGATTATTTTGCAACTGGCTCCATCCATTGAACATCAAACAGAAGCAATGCTCAGTATCCTCAAACGGTATGTTGACTTTGAAAAATATATTTATTTCTTAAAAATTGTAAGCGTATAAATGACAAATTCTCCAAAAAGTAAATTAATAAAAATTTAAAAACAGATATAGAAAATACTCCAATTTGATTTATTTATATGCACCTTATTTTTAAAACGTATATGGATATATGATTTTTATTTAATTACTATTTAATTCATATTTTTGGAACAATTTTCATGTATCACATTTCATAAATGATTATTTACATAAAAACAAATAACCTAAATCACTATAAATGACAATTAGAATTCATATTTCCATTTGAACTAAATATAAGTGATTGAAAGTTGATTAATTAATTGTATATTTTTAGGTACAATTGGTATAGATTTTCGATTGTTACCAGTCAAATAGCTGGCCACAATGAATTTATAGAAGCTGTTCGAGATAGTATGAAGTACATGAAAGCTGTGAACAGGTAATAACTTATAAATATAAATATGTACACAGTGCATGCATGGTTGCATAATATTTTGTCAAATTTTAAAGCACTTGTAATCCCAATATAATGGCAATAATAATGGGTGATGTTGTTTAACGAATTGAACTGATTTGTGGCACTTTTATCTTGTTGGCTGGAAAAATGTGCTGTTTCAAATTCCTAGCACGTGTTGTATTTTCTCCCACACTGCGTAAATCTCACAAAACTGCGGCTGCAAATAAATTTGACATATTTGTCGATAACACATGTGGCATTGTATGTGTGTTATTAGACTTAGAAGGAAATTTTGGACAGAAGTAAGTCAAATATATTTTGCATTTTTTGACGTTTATTAACATTTATTAATATATAAATAACACTTACAAGTATAATTTAAACATTATCTCTGCATTTGCAAGTCGGGCTAAATGATTTAATTACTTTGTATACTTTGTATAAAAGTGCAGTTATACAGGATTCAGATAATAACGGCCACTGCCCTTTCCTATAGTATATTAAATATATGCACATTAATTCCTAATATTGAAATATTTTTAAAATAAAAAGTTTCTCATTGGGCATATATTTTTAGTATTAATGTTCATTTACCCCTGTTATGGATAGGGCACTTTAAATACGTTTTGCCACTTTTAAGTGCACTTGAAAGTGTAAAAACCCTTGGGGATAAATTCTAAAATACTTTTAATTTGCATATAAATGTATTACACAATTGTGTAATATTTAGAGCAAAGTTAGGAGCGAAATTCCAGATTTTTACATTTATAGGTATATATATATGTATTAATTACTACGAAGCATTTGATATTATCACCTTCATGTGTTCATGATGATATATATAAAGGATATGCTGCATTTTCCATTTGGGTGAATTTGTTTCAGAGATTACTTTGTTGTTTTAATTAATGAATATATTCCCCCACTGCAGTGTAGAAAATTTGAATTGCAAAATATGGGTAGGATAATCACACTTTTGGTATATATGGTAACAGTTATATGCCACATATATAATTATAATTTGTTTCACTTTGTTGCATAATCTAAACAAAATTGTCGAAAGTTTATATGTAACAAAAAGTTAGCCATATGTAACCATGCTTTTGGTGCATTGGAATTTTGTTGCATGGAGTACTTACATGAATTTGAAAATTTTTACATGCAATATTAACCAATGAGGATTTTCTATTTTGAAAGGTTCACATTGCTGGACACTGTAGTAGTGGATGGTGATGACAAGACACGCACCAAGGAGCAGTTGATGGAGCTGGTCAGCAAGGACACTCGCATTATTTTACTATATGTCACCCAAGAGGAGGCTGTGGGCATTTTAGAAGTGGCCACTGAGTTAGGCCTAACAGGAAAAGACTTTGTTTGGATTGTCACACAGTCCATAGTAGGAAATATCGATCAGGATAATGTTCCAACTGCCCCACCTGCATTTCCAATCGGCATGTTGGGTGAGTTGTTCACCTTTAACAATGTTCATCCAATGCATGCTCATGGAAAATATATGTGTGAAGTATCAAGTTGATTACATGAATAATTAATAAGTATTGCCATAATTTATTCACAATTGCTCATCTATATAGCCAAGTATTCTGTAATGATTTCTCTTTCCTGATTTTTGCAGAATGTTTCACTAATACCTTCATTTTCAACAATATAAACATAATACTAAAATAATGCCATATATATATAATACATAATGAAATGCAATTTTCCAAAGTTTTATATAAATATTATATGCCTTGCTTATAAATACAATAATGTGAATGTAAAGTAAAATGTGAAGCCCTCTGGTGGTGCCAAATGCAATTGCAAATAGTACACAAATCGATATCCTCTATATATGCTTCAATGCAAAATTTCACTGTAATCCGTCAATATGACCAAGAAACTCTATTTTCATTATAATGCATGATAATATTTACACAATTGATTCCTAACTTGGAAGTTCACATTCTCCCGCTAGAGGTCGCCTTATTCCTATTTTTTATGTAGGTAATATTTTAAATAGTTATATTATAAAATAAATAACTCACAGTTTTAGGTTACAAAATTAATAAGTGTTGTATTTATTTATTTATTTATTTATTTAGTGTTTTATGTAGGCAAGTGTCTTGATTTACTTATTCGAGGGCGGCTTCTATTAGAGGCTGGGAAATATTATAAAGGTGTTGAAAAAGAATATAATTTAAAAACACAAGATTGCAAAATTCCCTGAAGCTTCAAAATTGATTTTACTTATGACACTATATAGCAAAGGTCAATCAGGGTTCATACGCAGTTTGGAAAGTCTTGAAATCCTGGAATTTTCAAAAATATTTTTCCAGGTATGGAAATCCTGGAAAAATGGCATTCTTGGGCCACTGAGGTATGGAAAATTGGGAATAGGGCTTGAAATTTTCCTCA
>JAVBJR010000060.1:0-2866 GCA_031546965.1 Dysgonomonas sp. | reverse complement strand
AGCGTTAACCAAAACTATTCCTTTATGTTTTATTTATACATATTTTGCTTATGATCGACATTACGAAACATGGTCAATTTTGTCCGTTCCACTTTGCCCGCACCCACAGGTTTTCACAAAAGCAAATACCGTGCATGCAGCAATGGAGTTTGCAAATGCCAATTTCTAGTCTTTGCTTCATAGTCCATATAAAGAAAATGTATAAGGTATGCCTGTAGTTATTGCTGTTTGAAATCTAAATTAAATTGCATTGCATAGTGTATATGCCAAATTCAATATCTCTGATATAGTACTTATTTAGTTATTTGTGACATTTTCTGATCAAAGTCTGCATTCGCTTTTCCGCACAGTTAAATGATGCATTTAATGCAGCTTAATGGCGTTAATTCAAGAGGAAGCATCTAGTGTTTTTTAGTTTCTAAATTAAATTGAGATACTAATTAGATAATGTAAGTTTATAAATTATTTGAATATAACATGAAACTTAAATTGTATGCAACAGAAAATTGCACCTTCTCCGGATGCAATTGGGAGTTGGATAGAACTTATCTTTTTATTTACCATATACATATATGTATAGACAGACAGCATGAATGCATGATTGTTCGTTATGCAGTTTCCTAGCAATTCTCCAATCTAAAACCATTTTTCAGTTTAACAGGTGGTTCACAAATTGTTACTAATATTTTATTCTGAAAACCTATAGCATCAATAATTAGTATTGCAAATGTATACCCTAACCTTTTTAAACAACTAAATCCAATCATATTCATTTCCTGTTGTTGCCGGTGTATCTATCCAAGGATCTGCAGATGCATGGCAAACAAAACCCAATCTACCCCAATCAAGCCTCCGTTATAATGTCAATTGGAGTATCGATTACCATCTGTAATATGGTTTCTTAACTATTAATATTTATCTGAAGTGCACGAGAGCTCTTGGAGGGGGCGGGTGTTGCGGTTGCAGGTGGATTATTAATAGATCGATATTTTGTAAGCTGTAAAGGGCGTGTTGGTGGTCTTTTGGTGTTTGAGCTAGGGTTTGAGGGCTGATGGTTTGCTCGGCTTGAGGGCCCGAGTGACCTCTGGCGGGGTCGGCGGCGCTATTGTTTGACCCCTGCGTGGGGCTCATCACATATTCATGGCGTGTCACGGAAATGGCGTGGGAAGAGAGGAGAATGCTTTGGTTGGCGCATGCGCGATCCGCATCAATTCACCTCCAAGAGACAATGTGTGCAATGGTTGGTCGCGACGAGCAATAATTATTCATGCGTGCAAATTTGGATGTGCATGCGCAGGTTTACAGTGCATATAGTGAACAGTTCACTTTAGCCCATAGGCTTTGTATCGGTTCGTTGCAGACTCACTCGGCTAATTAATGAGCGCTCTTGATTGCGTGTTATTTTGGCGTTTGGTTTTTCTACAAAGCCGCTCACTCCATCTCACATTCCTTTCAGCCGTCAACCTGTTTGCAGTTTTCACTCCATAAATCTAGATTGTTCTCACCTCGGTGCTCCGTTTGCGAGCCGGCCCAATTTGCGGTTTCCGACCGGGGGCCAAAAGCCATGGGATATTTATCGCGCCATTGCGCCTTCAGTAATTGGAGAGCACAAGGGTTAAAATCTGGACGACTATGTCTTGTCTTGCTTGTATTCATTCGCTTATCGCATTTATCGGCAAACTTAAAACCGTGACGGCAACAACGGCTCCTATCTTGCTTTTTTGCGTGTATAGAAAATTTGCTGCAGATAAACTTAGCGACAAAATTCCACCAATTGCAATTTTTATGCGACGCAAACCGAGAAGTACAATAGTAGCTAGACAATGACATAACTGTATTTGAAAGTCTATTTCGCTCTAACTCCACCAAACTTTTTTTTTGTCAAATTCCACCACCTATCGCTTAAAGTTTCATATAGTGATACAACATTGCACGTGTCAACTTGGCTTTTTATTTCCGTCATGTTGGCTCTTCGACGACCCCGTTGTATTGTTGTATATAATGTTATTGGAGAACACTTTGTTCGACATTGTGTAATATGCGAATTTTTCTTCCATATTGCAGATGCAATTGTAAAGTAGTACAGAGTGCGAAAATCTAGCTCATGTTTTACTTGTGATTTTCAACAAGCTGGGTTTCCAAATAAAAGAATAATTACACAAGGTAATTTATTTGACAATTGGGTATTGCAGTGAAAACCCCCTGTACAGGAGCTTACTTCAAATCTTAATTAGCTGATTAAATACAGTCTATTTCAACTCAACCTGATAGTTTTTCCTAGCAGGTTAACGTATTATTCGCGGATGGATACATCCAAACCCCACCCATTTATTATTGTCCACTCAATCACATATTTCATTGCAATATAATAGCATGTGAGAGCGTGAAACAAACGAATAAATAATACTATACCGGGTGAACCAAAAGTCTGGGCCTTAATTTATATAAATAAAACGGTGGCAATTATAGAATAAAAACTATCTAACAGTTGAATAGGAAGTCACATGTGAAGAATCAGAAAATCATATTGCAAATGACCTTTGACCTTACCTTCAAGGTCATTGCAAACCTATCTAGGAAACCGTCAGTGATAAGTCACTGGTTTCAATTGGAAAGTTGTAGAGCATCATTGAATTAGCACAATGAAGGCGAAACATAATTACAATTACTGAAAACTGATGGTGCAGAAGCACTTAATGTGATGTGTTTTGTGTGCGCCATCTGTGGATGGTTTTGCTAACTGTTGTGCATGTTCCAGAATAGGTTCTGTGAGTTTTTGCTAATTATGCTGTGGAATCAGCTTGCGTGTATTGTGCCATGTTTGAGATGCACTATCCTTTTGCAGTGTCCAACATTAGCTTTCAAT
>JAVBJR010000355.1:0-5975 GCA_031546965.1 Dysgonomonas sp. | reverse complement strand
AAAACAGATTTGTTTATCGGAGGGTGTAGTAGAACCTCACCCCTGCAAAATACTATTATAAATGTTTTGAGAAACTTAAAACAACATACAATGAAACTAAATTATAAGCAAAAAATATTCGGATTTATGTTTATCCTCTTTATGATATTCTCGATATGTATCATTATATCAGAACAAAGGCAGGAGAAAAAATATAAAACTGAAGCCCTCGAATCGAAATTGAATGGTTATGTAGAAATGATTCATCAATACATTACACAGAATCAATCGGCTGACAGCAATATGGCTCATGTGCAAAAACTGATGGAAATTCTGCCTAAAGATATGCGGGTTACTCTTATCGATAGCGAAGGTAATGTGCTGTATGACAAAGATGTTTTGGATCTCAAAACTTTAAATAATCACCTCGATCGTCCCGAAATACGCAAAGCAAAATATCACGACTTTGGCACAAACATCCGCATGTCTTCGTCTACAAAGCACGAATATCTGTACTATGCCAAATTCTTTCAATCGTATTTTATCAGGGTAGCATTGCCTTATAATATAGAAACTCAAAGTTTGCTTCAAGCCGGTAACTTGTTCATTTATATTGTTATCATTTTGTTTATTATCGTGTTGGTATTGGTGAATATAGCTGCCAATCGTTTCGAGAATTCGATCATCAAATTAAAAGATTTTACATCGAGAATAAAAACGGGTAAACCTCTGCCCGAAGATACCAAATTTCCGGATGATGAGTTGGGAGATATCAGCAAAGAACTCGTTCAGATATTCAACGAAATAGAGCGAAATAAGCGCAATGTGGAGATAGAGCGCGAAAAGCTTATCCAGCATTTTCAGTATTCGGAAGTGGGGCTTTGTATATTTACTGCCGAGTTCAAAAAAATATATGCCAACACGCATTTTATTCAATATGTGAATCTTATAGCCGATCGTCCTATATTTGATGTTAATTCGTTATTCGAAAATGATGCCTTTAAGCCGGTTTTAGAATTTTTGAACAGCAGACGAAAAGATCAGAATTATTTAGCATCGCAATACGAAGTGGGTGGAAAAATACTTTCGATACAGGTGATTGTTTTTGATGACAAATCGTTCGAAATAACCATCAGGGATACAACCCGTATAGAAAAAAACCGCCTGTTGAAACAAGAAATGACCAATAATATAGCCCACGAGCTAAGGACACCTGTAACAAGTTTGCGTGGTTATCTCGAAACTTTAAACGAACAGCATTTGCCCCAAGATAAGCAGGCTTTTTTTATCAGCAGGGCTTATTTGCAATCGATCCGACTGTCGAATCTTATTGAAGATGTGAGTCTTATCAGCAAGATAGAGGAAGCTCCTACACAATTTGCGATGGAACAGATAAACGTATCTCTCCTCTTAGACGAACTGCGAATAGATATGGCTAGTAAGATCAAAGAGAGCGATATATCCCTTTTTGTTTCGGTAGATCACGATATAACTATACGTGGTAATTATACACTATTGTATTCGATATTTCGCAACCTGTTGGATAACTCTATAAATTATGCAGGATCGAATGTAGAGGTACACATCAATAATTACATGAAAGACGACAAGTATGTGTATTTCTCGTTTTATGATACAGGATGCGGCGTTCGCGAACAATATTTAGGTCGCCTGTTTGAACGCTTCTACCGTGTAAGTGAGGGTCGTACCCGCGATACAGGAGGGTCGGGTCTTGGACTCTCTATTGTAAAAAATGCGGTATTGTTTCACAAAGGCGAAATTCAGGTGAAGAACCGATTGGATGGCGGTTTGGAGTTTTTGTTTAGTTTGATGAAATAAGAGACTGTTTTAGAGCGATATGGGAAAGAAAAAAGTGCATTTATATTAACGAAAGTAGGGGTAGGGCTCTGCCCTACCCTCACATATATCAAGCGGGCAGAGAAGAGTCCAGCCCCTACAAATGTGATGATTACTTTATCGTTATCTCATCCACAAAAACATAGGCAGCATTACCCTTGCCGCCATGCCAAGCAGGGATAGACTGTTCTGTTTTGATAACAAGTTTTACATATTGAGCTTTTACCGTAGCAAACTTTGCAGCAAGGTCGATCACCTTTTCTCCCTCATCTTTACCTAAAACCGGGTAAGATTCGTCTGACACTTGCTTGAAAGTTTGGCTTCCGTCCGAAACAAGTACAGTAAACTGTCGGGCATTAAAAATCCACGATCCGGGACTTATAAAAGTACCGATGCTTACAGTAGATATTTCGGTGAGTTCACCCAAGTCAACAATAGCTATTATTTCTTTTGTGTTGAATCCCAGCCATTCGCCACTACCGTAAGATGGGCGACCTCTTCTTCCGTCTACGAGTGTGATGGCACCATTGTAGGTGTATTTGGGATCGGGGGCAATTTCTAAAGTTACCTTCTTCAAAGTAGCCTTGTTGAAACTAAAAGTTTCCGAATATACTTTGCTTGCTTTATGATCCCTAAAGGCTGCTGCCTTCAATTCGGCATTGGCTTTTATCTCTATCGGTTGAGTATATTTTGTACTCTTTTCGGTTGGGGCTGTGCCATCGAGTGTATAATAAATAGGTGCATTATCGGCAGTGGAAAGAGTTACGGTACTCACTTTTTTATCGGCACTGGGTTCTATTTTGCTCGATACATCAAAAATATGCTTTGCATAATTATAATCTAGGCGATCGTACAGTTTGAGCAATTTATTCAATCGTGGCAAAAATGCAGCAAAATCCTTTTTCGCAGGTTCAGTCCATTGCACCTCTGCCAAGGCAGCCATACGTGGCAAGATCATGTATTCTACCTGTTTGGAATCCGGAATATATTCAGTCCAAAGATTAGCTTGTACCCCTATGATGTATTTTTGCTCGTCGGCATTCAATTCAGCTGGCACGGGTTCAAATCCGTATACTTTTTCGATAGGAACATATCCACCGAAAGCCAAAGGTTCGTCTTGAGTATCACGTGTTTGATAATAGTCAAAATACAGGTGACTGGTAGGTGTCATTATGGCATCGTGGTGTTGTTTTGCAGCTGTTACTGCTCCTTCCATGCCTCTCCACGACATTACTGTGGCGTTGGGAGCTAAACCTCCTTCGAGTATTTCGTCCCAACCGATTATCTGACGACCTTTGCTGTTCAAAAATTTCTCTATTCGAGAGATTACATAGCTTTGAAGCTTGTCTTCTGCCGAATGTTTATCATCGGCTTTCAACCCTTCGGCTTTTATTTTTGCCTGACATTTGGGGCATGCTTTCCATCTCGTTTTGGGGCATTCGTCACCACCGATGTGTATGTATTTTGAGGGAAACAGGTCGATAATTTCCGAGTATACATCTTCCAAAAAAGTGTACGTACTGTCGTTGCCGGCACAAAGCACATCGTCAAAAACACCCCATTCGCCCGATACTTTGTAGGTACCTCCCGTGCATCCTAAGTTGGGGTAAGTGGTTAGAGCAGCGAGCATGTGTCCCGGTAAATCTACCTCCGGAATGATGGTAATAAATTTCTTTTGAGCATAGGCTACTATGTCTTTAACCTCCTCTTGCGTATAATAGCCTCCATAGGGTTTTCCGTCAAATTTGCCCGTATTGCGTCCAATAACGGTTTCGTCGCGTTGCGAGCCTATTTTGGTCAATTCGGGATGTTTTTTGATCTCTATTCTCCAGCCCTGATCGTCGGTTATATGCCAGTGAAAACGGTTGATGTTGTGCAATGCCAAAATGTCGATAAATTTTTTGATAAATTCGGCTGAAAAGAAATGGCGGCTCACATCCAAATGTTGACCTCGGTATGCAAAACGAGGATAGTCTTTGATATCTACTGCCGGAAATGCAACTGTGCTTTGGGTGGCATCGGCGGGCATCGATTTGCGCAGGGTTTGCACGCCATAAAATGTACCTGCATCGTCCGACCCATTGATAGTTATTTGTTTACCGGTTACAGTAAGGGTGTACGATTCGGGTTTGTCAGCCTTGTAATCGGCTTTAAGAATAATGGTATTGTCTGTTGAGGTTTCGTCTGTAACTTTCAGATTGATACCTGTACTCAATTGGATGTAATCGGCTAAAAATTCGGCAGTTTGCTTCTGAACTTCGTTGCCTTTTGGGTAAACAATTTGGGTATTGCTGTTTAGCATAAATAAATCGCCTTTAGATTTGGTAATCTCTTGAGGCAAAGGAATTACGGCATAGTTTGCTTCAACAATCGGCTTTTTGCTGCATCCCACTAAAAGCAGGGATGCCAAGAGACAAAAGACAGTTTTTTTAAGTGTTTTCATGGTAACAATAGTTATGAAAAATATTAAGAACCTAAAGATATGTAAATAAGGTTACTTATGGGTATGCTAAGTCTTAATTAACACTCAAAATAAAAGAATGCACTCCAAAGTCTTGTTCCTAGCTTTTTGGAGTGCATTACAGATGTGTACAGTTGTCAATTGTAGTGGATATTTACCACAGATCGGTCAATAGAACATTGATGGATTCTCTTCCCGATACTTTATTAGTTATTGTTATTACAGCTGCTGTCGAACCACTAATACTATAAAGCCCATGCGTAGGAGTAAGAGTGAATATACTACTATCGTATGTAGATTGCATAGTTTGTGCAGTGCCATTGCTATATACACCCGCTATTTGTACTATAGATACCTTCATGAGATTATTGGCGAAAGTAACTAGATATTCGTCTGAAAAGGTGGTCCAACTTGCATCCATAAGCCCTCCACTTACATTAATTTTATAAGAACGGTATGTAGTTGGAACATTAAAGGTAAAAGTAGCTCCCGAAGCTACTGTGGGTGCAACAAATCTCATTACCCCCATATTTCCTCCATTTGCACTAGAATTAGTTGTATTGATTGATTGCCATTGCCCTCCTTGCCAGACATAAAAGTTCTTACCATTTTGATTTGTTCCCGTTATTGCAGTGTTGGTATTATATACCATCATCCCGTCGGTTGCCGTTCCGTCTAATCCCCACACATTTGTGGCGGTTAAGCTTACTCTTGGTATCAAAATTCCTTTGGAGGTAGATGTTAGATCTAATAGGGCAGCAGTATTGGGTGTAGATGTTCCAACTCCCATATTTCCGGTTCCCGCAAAGCTCATACTATGGGTATTCATATCTACAGACGTGTTTTTTGCCAATGCACCACCTAATCCTATTGCACCTGCCGTATTGTACCCAATGGTAAGCCCATTGTCGGTATTTAGGGTTGTAATATCGGGTTTAATAACAAATTTTTGCCATAGATTTCCGTCAAAGTAGTAGTAGCCAGGCAATGTAATATTAATTGTCTTAGCATCTGTAGAAGCCGGAGGAGCGGTCACATATACAATGGTTCCGGTTTGTGCAATTTCGTACTGATCTCCGGCTGCTTTTACCTCGTCGCCCGTCAATCTTGGGGCAATTACCCCTTCGGCAGTTGTTCCATCTGTTTTGGTTGCTACTACATCCAATGTGGATGCCGGGTTTGTAGTGTTTATACCTACTTGCCCGCATACAGACATAAATCCAGTCATTAGCATGACTAAAGTTAAAATTTTTTTCATTTTGTTGTTTATATTTTAAGTGTATAGTTTTATAATTTGGGATTATTGTATGTTACGTATCTCTAACAATCAACTTGCTATTTTGTTTAATGTGTTGTATGTAATAACAATCAAACTTATTCTATAAACGTTAAAATAGAATAAATAAAATTGATAAAGCAGTGTATTGCAAATATTTTGTTAAGTTTAATTTGTGTATTTTTAATATTTATAACGATATTGATTATTGATTTTTATAGAAAGTGCAAATTATAATAAGCAGATACATCTGTTTACTTATTTAGTCGCCCCTTAAATACCACTCAAACATCAATAATACAGCAAATTACTAGCTGAAATACTTGTTTTAATCTGCAAGAAAATGTATCTTAGAGTATAATTTCTTGCAGATTTATTATGCTAACACCAAGTAAAAAAGAT
>JAVBJR010000843.1:0-3196 GCA_031546965.1 Dysgonomonas sp. | reverse complement strand
TGCGTTGCAGCAGCACCGAGGTGTTCACAAGTCGACCACCAATCGCGCACAGCAACCAACATCGAGAGGAACGCCACCAACCACTACTCCAACTACAAATACCAACCCAGAGTGGCCAAAGAGCACCTGTGCAAAGACTACCAGCACCTAACTCAAAAGTAAAGCAAACGTGCACCAATTCTGCTTCAACTTCCTTGCCACAGTAGTTCAACTGGGCTGAACACAGTTGATCTCAAAACTGAGAAAGTGTTTATAGTTTGCATCTAACCCAACAGGTAAGGCATTTCAACAATTGGTCATCCTATTAAACCTCAAGTAACAAAGTAAATCCATAATCCTTTGAACAAACATTACAATTTTGAAAGGGATCTAAAATAAAATATTAATAGCGAATGTAGTCGATTTTGAAGCCGAATTAAAATATAAAAAATTGTGTCCAAATTGTGTTTAAAACATCACAAAATCCCAACTTGTGTGGTCATATGATACGAGATGCTGCACATAATTTAGATGAATCAGTTATTTTAAAAGAACGGTCAGTGAAAAGTTTAGAAATGTCAAACAAGGGTTTGATTATACTAAATTTATTTCTAAAAAACCTATTATATTGGGATGAACATGAGACGAATACAATACATGAACATAAATGCAAATAACAGATTTTAAATAGTGCAAGTACATCTTATAATTAATTGTAAAGTCGTAATAGTAAACAGAATACATATATAGTTATGCAAGTTAGGATCATGTGTTTATTTTCCAGAAACACAACCAATAATTTAGGAATTCAGAATATGTGCGATTTTTGAGTAAGAAATAACTTAATGGCCTACCTTTAAAATGATGGAAAAGTTGCAGATACTAATTTTGATTCTATGTTAATTTATATGGGAATCTTGTTTATATAGAAACAATATTTGTTCATGGTGCAATAAAACAATTGGCAAGCCCGATTTCCGATTTCATTTGGTCCTGAGGACATATGTTTTATTCAGGAACATTCACAGGCAAAATTCTAACGGTTGTAGTTGAACATCTTAAAATATAATTTCAGGTGGTTTGTCATTTGGCATATGCACCATGACTTTAACAAGAAAAGCCATATTTTTCATTAACGCTTGCAAAATATAAAAATGGAGCTTCGAAAATTATTTCCTATTTCTCACACTAAACTTAATTGGTTAAAATATTACTATCGCGTAGAAGCAGAAAACAGTCAAGTCCGTTTCAATTGATATAGAAAATATTGTGGAAACTTAATTTTGAATAATGACTGAGAAATTTATAGAAATTCCGAAGGATAACAAAAACTGAACACTGCAAGTGTATGACTTGTTTTACAAAAACTTGAAACAGATCGAAGTCAAGTCCCCAAGGATTTAAACCGACTTTTGATGTCCCAATGGACACAATTTATTGCGAATCTAGCAAATAATTCCCCACAAAAAGTTTCGCTTCAAACCCTTATTTTTTCTCCTTCAGTTTCTCATGATGTTATTGAATCACTCAATGTTGAAGAGGTTTTGTTTCCCTTATCTACAATTGGAAAAACCTTTATCACTAAGAATAAAAGAAGCAGATATTTTACATTTTCAAGCTCGTGCTGCAAGCAAGGATAATATGGTTTTTGCTGACTTTAGAAAGGACATGACTGAAATACAAATAAGACATTTTACGCCTATTATAATTTCTTTAAAAGGGCTGCCAAATGAAAACTTTTCTAGCTAGTAGGGGAGAAAAAATAGCTTCCTGCTAAGTGTATCAGGTTATTCTTTGTTGTAAGACACGCATAAAAGTTTAAAATATGGACTCTGTAAAGTAATAATTATATGAACAGAATTAATTAATTATATACTTATATCCATCTGTATAGTTTATATACATAAAATCCTTATTTCTGTTCGAATTAATAAACTGTTTTCATGCCCTGTTCATAACTGACGTACTCAGCAGACAAAGTTTACTGTAAGTAGATGTATAAAAGTACAGAAAAATATAGAATGGATAATGATCAAATCATGATTCAGGGAAAGGCCAAGAAATATACAAACTTTTTAAATCTAGACCGTGATTGTAATAGTTTATACATATAGATGGTCCACTGCTGTTGAAGACTAAATTTTTCGATCTACTACTACATTCATGCATGCAACAGATGGTCCATAATTGAACACATTGCAGGAAGAAGATTTGGTATTATCAAATTTTTAAGGAAAAAAGTTTTCTTGGTATCGATCAGAATTTCATGCTGAAAATCTTTTCTTTTTCACCTTGCAGCTGTATATAATAAGCTGGGTTTATAACTTTGCTCTCGTTAAATTGTGTTCCATATTTACAGTATAAGACACTGTAAATGTAAGCACAGATTGCAATTTACCAAATTGACAAAATCTCTGTTCATTATTAATCCTTGATCAACACGTGGTAGAATAAGTGCTTGTATATACTTATAATAGTAATAATAATAAGAGTAGGAAATGTACATATGGCAGAAAAAAAACTTCACAACTGAATGGATTATATCAATAAAATATATAATAGTGCAAAGATAATGTAATTTACGTTCTGCAGCTTTTTGCATATCATTTCATAGTTTTATACATGTGTATATATGAAAAGTGCAGTGTTGCGAACCAAACTGTTAGCATTTTTATGCTGTCTCTGTGTGTGCACAAACACTAAGCTCTCATAGCTCGTAGAGCATGCAACACTTGCTTTGTTCATAAGCCCATGATTGGTTTGCTCGTGATTATGATTAAATGTCCCGTAGCTATAGTTCCTTCACTAAAAGGTCATGCACGTACAAAATGGAGGAAACAACACTCCTGAAAGCAAAATGTTCACACAAAAATTACTAAACATATATTTTCTAGCAATACAATACTCTAAATTATTAGCACAATTAGAATTGATTGATTATATTGCTATGCAATTCCAATTTAGAAGCATGTAACTTAGAAATTAAAAAAATTGATAATAAATATATAGGATATCAACAAACCCAAATATCAATTTTTGAGAATGGAAACAATGAAATTATTCACTTTCCTCAGTATATGCTAAGACTTTCTATACAAGGAACATACATGGTTAGACTCAACATAATTATAATTTTAAGTGCAACGAAATATTTTTTAAATGTACAGAAATAAAACCTATAAATGATATATTTCAATGTTTCCAGATTTGATTGGTT
>JAVBJR010000084.1:0-5553 GCA_031546965.1 Dysgonomonas sp. | reverse complement strand
CACCAATCAGAGCAGGCCACGCCCACTTCCGGTAGGTGGTGATCAAGGGGGTGGGGATGGCCGGACTATCGAGGGCGCTCAATGACCTTCCTATACTACTAAGGTCAAATTACACGGTATGACCCTGCTATACTACTACTGCAGCTGCTGCCCGTTTGCTGAACACTTGTGCTGCCAATCACACGTTCATTAGGGAATAAGACGAGGGAAACACATGTCCTTTGGATAGTGACCACACAATTCTATAATTGAATCACAATGTACGTACATAAATGTATTGTGATATGTGACCACAGGAGTGCGTTTTCGTTTTTAAACATCCTTCTCGGCTTACACTGTAAGTTGCTGTGCAGCAAAAAGTTCCTTGTGGTCTTCAGTAAGTGAATGACATCACATACAATGAACAATGGCCAGTGTTAATCAATCGCGTACATGTTCCTGCATTTGAATGGGATTGTAGTGCTGTTTGCTTCACTGCGGAAGAACTTCTGATTTGGCCCGGCTCCATCGGCAACAACCACTAGTACATTAAATCCAATCCCCTGAAGTTTGTCGATGGCTTCCCAAATTATGACCTTCAGCTGGGTTGCTGACAATTTGTTGCATTGGAAATGGGCAAACACATACTGGAAATTTGTAGTTAATCCTCGGACGAATAAGGCCAGCATGTGATTACCCATTTCTGGCCTGGAATTGTCATTGTCCTTCAACTTTGCATCGATACAAGTCACACTCTTATTGAACTATCCAAGGTCAGTAAACCCCACAAATTGTCCACTGTGCTTATTTTTACGCGATGTCAGCATGAATTGTCATTTCGTCGACTATGAGGGACACATAAGTCTGATTACTAGAGATGTTGTCAAGGGATGTTGTGCCTGAAGTCTATCACCAGCCGGCCAAGAGTAGATGGTGAGGGAAGTCTCATAAACCGCTCTTTAACACAGTGTTTATGTGTGCCACTCCCAGGATGCCAACAATGTCCACACTATCATCATGTAATAATGCTCGGACATTTGCCATTGATTGGAATAGTGCTTGAGCTTTTATCGTTTTTAAATTGTGCGTGTCCTTCATCAAGCTGGGGAGCTTTTGCAGAACATTCTAGCTTCTCACTTGCTATCTCGATAGCCTCTGTTAAAATGTCCATGCCAGAGTTGTCTTCATAGCATTTATTAGCTAAATTTAGACTGGTTTTCAGTAATGGTTTTCACATAGTGACAATTTCAAAGTTATATACACACTCTTTCAACACTTGTCCAAGTATCATCATCCAATGAATTGCAACTTCCAGTTGAGGTTATGGGCACCACAACATTCCCTTGATCGTCCGGTCTTGCTTGGCATGTCTTTGTCATTAGTAGGTGATCTTGGTTTTTTGACAACTACACAACAGCATTTAACAGTGTACAAAACTTTAATCATGTGCATTTGCTGTGTTTAATTATTTCAACAAATATAACTGCTTCTTCATTTTGTAGGTCTAGTTTTAAGCTGCATCTTGCTTTCACTGCATGCAACTCTTGTCTCTACAAAATTATATTGAATTAATATTACAAACGATATATAATTTGTATGATTCTCTACAATAAGCGAACAATATACAGGGTGAGTCAGCTAACCGTTGAGTGGTTGGTGTATGGTAAATTAATGCAAATATCCAAAAAGAAGCTTCAGAACATGATGTTCAAGTTGGGGGACATCTGCACATGTGCACTTTGAGGAATTTCTAACGCACAATCAGGGCGTTCCAAAATGTAGAATTTGTAACTTGCACGATAGGCAGGTGGAACGAATTAGGGAAATGGTGTGCACATCTAGCTGGTTCGGAAAGTGAAAACAGATTGAAATTACAATGAAAAGGAACGGAGACATCGCCGTTCGAAAAACCGCGCTTTGCCCCTTGCTTTGCCAGACTGTTGCTTGTACTGTTTTCCCTGCACGCATGTGAAGCTTCGCAGTGCTGACTCCTTTCAGGCAAAGCACAGTTTTTCAAACGGCGATATCTCCATTCCTTTTCATTGTAATTTCAATCTTTTTTCACCTTCCGAACTAGCTAGCTAAATGTGCACATCATTTCCATAATTCATACTACCTGCCTATCTTTCAAGTTATACAAATTCTACATTTTAGAACATCCTGATTGTGTGTTCGAAATTCCTCAAAGTGCACCTGAGCATATCTCCCCTTGCGTGAACATCACGTTTGCATGCTTGTTTCTTTATATTTGAAATCATTTGCCATATACCAACCATGCAACGGTTAGCTGACTCACCCTGTATACAGCATTGAAGCAGTCCTGCTTGACAGTAATATACAATAACATAATATTTTCAAGGATATTTATAACTTTTCCTTTTTCCCAGGAATCAACATACAAAAAGTGAAACAAAGTTACATAACAAACTACATTAATCCCATCAAATATTGATGACAAAGTGGAATGAACCATTGAATTTCAAACATCTCATTCTTAATTGGTATTTTGTTGCAGGAACATCAAAAGAGAAGCACAGAAACAAAATTATGTGAAGTGTCAAAAATGATATATTAATTAATTTTACAGGATTAAGAAAACTTTCCAGTATATTTCCAGGATTTTAAGGACAACAAATAATTCCAGAATTTCCAGTATCGGTAGACACCCTTAATGAACATACTGTCATGCTCGCCTGGTCCTGGTCTGCGGTTGGGTCGAGTGGCTATGGGTGACTGGATCTTGGTCTATGGCTGGTAGTGGTATATAAGCAGGAGGACTGATGACTGGTGGAAGAGCAGGAAGTCCGGTGACTGTGGTACCTGTTAGTAGTAGATGAGCATGAGGAATGACGACTGGTGAAAGAGCAGGAAGACTGGTGACTTTGGTACCTGGTAGTAGTAGATGAGCAGGACTGTTGACTGGTGGAAGAGCAGGAAGACTGGTGACTTTGGTACCTGGTAGTAGTTGATGAGCAGGAGGACTGATGACTGGTGGAAGAGCATAAAGACTGGTGACCGTGCTACCTGGTAGTAGTAGATGAGCAGGAGGACTGATGACTGGTGGAAGAGCAGGAAGACTGGTGACTGTGATATCTGGTAGTAGTAGATGAGCAGGAGGACTGATGACTGGTGGAAGAGCAGGAAGACTGGTGATTGTGGTACCTGGTAGTAGTAGATGAGCAGGAGGACTGATGACTGGTGGAAGAGCTGGAAGACTGGTGACTGTGATACCTGGTAGTAGTGGATGAGTTGCTATGGTGGCACCAACTGCTGAGCAACCCATCCTTTTATATTAGCTGGATCATGTGATCTGAATTAGACCCTGCCCCCTGACTGTGAAGAAACTAGTTGGATTGCAGCACATTGCTTTTCATGGGTTACAGGAATATGGCCAGAGACCGTGACAGGAACTGGTTCAGGGCAGATCATGACACCATACTCCCTCCGAGGTCTTCCCCTGCGTCGAGCGGGGCCTGGTTTGTTTGGGAAGCGGTCATGGAAAATGGAAATGGCTGTTGGTGTAAGGTTCTGTGCGGGTTCCCAACTGCGGTCATCTGATCCGTAACCCTCCCAGTCAATCAGATATTCCAGTCGACCGCCCTTGCGACAGGAGTCCAAAACTTCACGGACCGTGTAGAAGGGATCCCCCTGCACAATGACCGGTGGTGGAGGTGCCTCCCGGCGCCATGGGATGGTGTTGGGGTGGTATGGTTCAAGTAGCGATGAATGGAACACAATGTGAATGCACATCGTAGGTGGTAACTTTAGTTGAAACGCCACAGGATTTATCACTTCCAAAATAGTATAAGGGCCTAAACGATGATGGTGCAGTTTCCCACACGGATGCGTGGTGTGTATGTGGTGACGGAGAAACCTGGTCTCCTTTATGGAATTGATGTGAGGATCGGTGCTGATCAGCAGCAGCCTTGTAAGCCCGATGGGCCTTCTCAAACTGGTCCCGAAGAAGGGCATGTGTTTCACTGAGATGTAGCATGAATTCGTTGCTGGCTGGAACTAAGGTCGGACTCACTGGTGGTCGATCCAGAAAGTCAGCTTTTAGGTGCCAGCCGTAGAGTGCGTAGAATGGTGACATGCCGGTGGAACTATTGGTGGAGTTATTTAAGGCGAACTCTGCCAAAGCTAGATACTGGGACGAGTTGCTCTGCTGGTAGTCTACGTAGCATCGAAGATACTGCTCTAGTGTTTGGTTAGTTTGTTCTGTCTGCCCGTCAGTTTGTGGGTGTGCCGTTGTGGACAGGCTTTGTTTGATTCCAAGGAGCTTCAGGGTCGATTTCCAGAACTGGGATCGAAATTGAGGCCCCCGATCAGAGATTATTTCCTCCGGAAGGCCATGCAGGCGGAAAATATGGTGAACAAATAGGTCTGCGAGCTGGCTTGCTGTAATCGTTTCTGAACAATGCACCAAGTGGCTCATCTTCGTGAGTCGGTCCACCACGACCAGAATGGAATCGTGCCGGTGGAAATAAGCCCCAGTGCCGTGATGTAATGTCAAGTGGTTGTAGTAGACCGTGTGGTTTGTGGCGGAGATCTTTGTTACGTTGGCATATATCGCAGGACCGGATGTAGTCCCGCACGTAATTAAACATTCCTGGCCACCAAAATTCTTGTCTAATGAGGTCCCAGGTGCGTTTAATTCCCCCATGAACTGCCACTGGTGAATCGTGGAGTTCTTCTAAAATTCGAAGTCGCTCATCCAGGGAGTCTACCCGTCAAAGATGACCTTCCTCGGTTGGGAGTTTTTTGCTACCCGTGGTTTGCACAGATTCTGTGGAGGTGTTGGTGGCGGCACAGGTTAGCCGTTCCTTTGGAATCAAGACTTTGGCTTGGGCATCTTCCTTAGCCTGGAGATAGTCAGGACGTCTGCTCAAGGCGTCGGATGTGGAATTCTCTCGCCCTGGTTGGTCCTTGATGACGTAGTCATAGTCCGTAAGAAATATTGCCCAGCGGGTAAGGCGTTGTGACATGGGTTGCTGACGGTTAATACATTCCAAATTTTGGTGATCGGAAAAGATGGTAATTTGATGCTTACCACCTAGAAGGTTGTGCCGCCATGTCCATAGGGCATCAATTATAGCAAGAAGTTCCTTGTCGTGTACCATGTAGTTGGTTTCCGAGGGAGTTAGTTTGGGTGAATGGTACTCTACCATGTGGAGTTATTATTTATTATTATTATTATATTTTTATTCCATCCCCCTCTCGGGGTATTAGAAGAGGTTACATCATACATATCACTCCAATACATAACATGCTTCGCCACACTCAACATATCCGCTTTTTCCCATCCTGCCTGCCAGACCTCCCCCACTACTTTCCGTGCCATAATTACTACTTACACTACCCACCACCACCTTACCTTCTACCCACCACCACCTTAAAATCTACTTTTTAATCCTTCCCTTCTCCTCCAATTTGTTCAGCATATTCACCACTTTCTTCATCCCCCCTCCCTGCTCTCCAATCGCACTCATCACATCCCTCCTTCCCTCATCCCCACTCCCTATCATTAAGCATTCCCACACATGTTTTATTTCCTCCTCCTGCTGTTCACAGTTT
>JAVBJR010000922.1:0-4670 GCA_031546965.1 Dysgonomonas sp. | reverse complement strand
CAAACTCCAGTGTGACTTATTTTTTGGTGCATGACATCTCAAATCAGCACCATATTTTTATCATACTTGGACAATATTATAACAAAGAACTACTAGTATAAAGTCTGCATATTAAACAAAAAATTGCTAAAAATCGTAATGCATAAATGCTGGAAAACTTATTTTATAACCGTGCAGTAGGCCTCACTTTAATAAAACTAGAATAAATTTATTAATACACCAATAAAGGAAATTTGTACAGTATCATAACTTCCGTTTTCAAAAGGAGATACGATTGTTCATATAAATGGACTTAATAGAATGATTATTGAAGATTTTTTGAGAGTTTTTAATTTTTTGGACAGGAAGTAAGTAACCATGTTCATTGCTTAATTGCTGAAATTTGTTCTTTCGGACCTCAAATTTCTACTTCATTATAATTAGCTCCCCAATTTTCTGTAATGTACATTCCCAGACACCAAGAATTGTTTAGCCAAATAAGAAAATTTTTCTTGGTACTAGGGTTCAAAAGAAAATTGCAAACAAGATGGCGTCCGACTATCCGCCGCGCCATGTCATTACTATAGTATTGTATATTCTTCGGCAAATCTCAAAATTCCAGTTACGTATTTCTTTATTTCTAACCCACCATACATGCAGATCTTCATTATGAACGTAGGAGTAGTCTGACTTTTAAGGAAAAATACATCCTTCGTCCCACATGCATATAATAATCTTAATGCAGATAACTTCCTCCATTATTTCCTTGACAATTTGTTTTCTTTGTGTATGTACACATGTTTACCAATATTTGTGAGACACGAGAGCAAGCAAATGTCTCATTCAAATTCACAAACGACTTTTTATGAGACAGTTTGCCATAAAATAAGACTTCCCAAACAAAATTCAAAAATGTTAATTCAAACAAGACATAATTCTACTGACAAAAAGACATTTTCTATATGTCTTGTTTATGAAACACATTAAAAGCCTTAAAGCAAGACGGTTCTGCAGCTACATTCGAGACATATGTATGTAACGTCTCCAATCAAGACGTTTGTGTGGCTCCTTTATAAGACATATAACATATCTCTAAATGACACCCTAGCTGGCAGTCTCAAATCAGGGATAAGTTTAAGACACATTTTCTGTCTTAAAACAAGACCTTTGGGTTTAGAGTGTCTCACTGTACATGCACATAAAAGTTTGATAAATTATAACTTTTTAATTATAGTAGCCTACGTGTATGCATGCATTATCAGAAACATGAAAGTGAATGTTGCAAAATTCAGAATCTTTACCAATACAAGTGAATAAACTGGAAACATAAATAATTCAGTAATAAATAATATGGCAGTATAATTTATTACATGAAATACCATGATAACTTGGTGCGACAAACAGTATATAAAAAAGTTACATTCCTAGCGAGTTCCAGTTATGTATTTCTATAATTAGACACACTTCACAGATTATACCTTCAACATGTTCATCATTAAATGTAATAGAATCTCATGTACAAAAAACGGGGACATGTCCACAAATAAACGAATCAGTTTTTAAGAAAACTTAATTTGCATTAGATATTTAAGTTATTAGAAAAATGTGTAGTAATTAAGAATTTTACGGTACCCAAACTCTAAATTTCTAAAATAGCTATGCAGATCTAATTTGTTTTATAACTTTTATGCAGTTAACTTTCCATTACAGTACACTAGCAGTTAGTTTCTTCATGAGTAAGGAAATCATGTATTACTGAAACTGTTATATATAATAGTTTCAGTTAATTTCGTCTAAAAAACAAATTTCGCAACTTTACCTGTAATGAATTTTAGAGCTTACAATTTTCATAAACTCTTCTTACTCTTCCCATGGAGTGGTAGGGGGGGGGGCTTAAGAAACGTTCAGGGGAACATCTTATTTACAGTGAATTCATTCTATAGGCACAAAAGTAGGTGAAGTAGTGCTCTCTATACAAGCCATGGTCCAAAACGACAGCCATGTGATAAACATGTCTGCTGCCATCACGCCAGTTTGGACATGAAATGGGTTTGGACATGTATAGGGAGTGGGACATCCATTTTAAAAGCCCGCATGTATCACGTGATTTGCGCTGGAGCTGTGTGTAAAGAGGTTATTTTCCTGGTGCCCATATGTACGCTTTTTACACAGTGCAAACTGGATCCAATTACCCACTTCTTGTAGAAGGAACATTAATGGAAAAAGTGTATGAAATATGCTGTTGGATGCATACAAATTTCACTCTGTAATCAAATTGTTGTTTCCAGTCCAATTTTGTTTGATATATACCTCAGGTTTTACGTGTTAAAGCTATAGGTGAACTGCATTACAGGTTTTGTAAGGTATGTATACCCTGAAACTGTCTTTAGTTATATACACACAAAGTAAATTAAACCATGAATAAAATTAGGTGGTAAAAAATCTGTTAAAATTAGTAAAAACAAGTTATTAGTAATTTCTCAGCTGTTTTAATATTAAATATAATAGTATATTGCATGCACTTACATTGAGAATAATACACAATTGTAATCTGTAAAGTATATCTTGTTTCACTTGATTCATTATTATATAACCAATCCCATTTAAAACCAATAATACATAGTGTCTATAAGGTCATGGAATTCCTATTTCCTAGAAAAGTCATTGAATTACACAATGGTCATGTAACTACTGGATAAATCTTTGCATTTTATGCAATATCAATATGGTATAGAAACTTTGTGAAATTTGGTTAACTTGCATATTACTACAATATATTTAGCATTTTTATTGAATTCTACTCTTAAAATGTGTTCCATCTAACGAGTACTATTGCATTTCTTTTGTTTTGTTTTTGATACATACATATACTTACCTTTATTATTATGTACCTCATAAAATAGGACATGAAACGAATTGTAGTCCAGGCTGCAATTCGAGGTGTGGATAAAATCCAAGTTGCATTGGAGCTCATGTGTGCATTTGGGAATAAATGAACTGCAGGGGAGTTGAATTTCCTTTTCTGGGACATGTATGGGCGTGAAAAATATATCGATAAAAGGTTATACTACTACTACTAGGTAGTAGGTACATCAAAGTTTGCATTGTTGTTGCTTTGGCAACAGGGAAACGCATCGTTACGTCAGTGGGGCGGAAAAGTTGACAATTTAAATTTGCAATCGAGTGTGTTGGACGAGGACGACGACATTTTAGTGCAAATGAGAAAGGAAAGGGCAAGTTTTTGGAACCTGAGGCACGTGATAGACGCTGACATTTTCCTGGTCTTTCACAGTCTTTGCAACGCACTTTTAAAGAGGTGATGGGAGACGAGATGCCCTGGGGAAAATGCTCCTCTAAAAGACCACGTAGCAGTTGAAGCGTCAAAGAAATTTCAAACAAGAAGAAAAACGTAAAAAGACAGCAGCACCCAACAAAAGAAGAATGCACTGAGACGAAATTTGAGAATTTTTTTCCCCTCCATCTTGTCCTATAGCTCCTCTCTTCTCTTTTCTCTTTTCACTCTTCCAATTCCCTTCCTTTTCCCCTTCACAACATCTACTATATAGTAGTAGCATGCAGGTGTTGTGTACTAGCTAGCTGTACAGCACAAGAAAACAAAAACAAAATCACGTTTGCACGCTAAATTTCCTCGTAAAAACAAACACAGACACACAACTGTCACTGCACCATGCAGGGATATATATTTATATATAAAAATGGCAACTGCATGTTGGCAACAGGAAATGAAATAAGAAAAAACAAAATCCGAATTGCTTAGTGGTCGAGATTTATTATACATGCATGTAAAATGCCGAATTGGCATTTTACGACTACGATATTGCATAATTTGCTGATCTAGATGTTTTTATATGTATTCAAAGAAACTTGGTTCTTAATGTGACTGCATGCATGCATTTAATCAAATTTCACATTTTTCATATTACATTAATTAAATTGATGCCCTTTTATAGATGAGTCCGATTTAATAAGATTGGGAGCCAGAGCGTCATTGTGCTAAAATGTAATCCATGTAATGGCGGCCATTTTAGGACCACGGCTTAACCAATCAGCTCAGCTGTAAGACTTATCTAATTGAGGTTTCTGGGCAACAATGATGGATAAATCTCGGTGAAATTCAATTTGTATTGCACAGTGAATTGCTCAAAAGTAAAATGAAACTTATGTTTGTGCATAGAATATTCCTGAAACAATTTATTCTAGTTATATTTTAACTACCAGCTTTAGTACCCCGGATATTTCAATATATATATATAGCCACAAAGTATTATTATGTACTAGTTGGGAATTGAAACTTTTTCGGAGTATATTACAAGATTTAAACATGTCCTAAAAATGCAAAACAGACAGAATTTCCAAAACATTTCTAATGAATTATTGATTAATATCTAGGGTTAGCCATCGTTCCAGGCAAACTGTTATCTATCTGTTTTAGTCATTAAGTCGGCCATGACACTTCCAATTCTTGTTGGCAGTGGCGCCATCCTGTGTTAATATGTGGAACTGTTTTAGGTATTCTAGCTATTTAACTCTGGTTGTTGCCTTGAGACCTACTTTGTGACCATATATGGTAATGTTTTGAGCCCCAATGTTTTGTGGGCGGAGCTACACTTGTGTGTGTTCCTTTGTCTTTAGTTAGTTGTGTTCTAGCTTCTGTGGAAGCAAGTTTGTTG
>JAVBJR010000378.1:0-2546 GCA_031546965.1 Dysgonomonas sp. | reverse complement strand
TCCATAAAATCAAGATAAAATGCATTAACAACCTTCATTAAGCTCCTCCCGCAATGAATGATCACTTTAAATATATATTTAGAAATATATTTACAAACTTAATTAAGCTCCTCCCACAATCAATGTTCACTTTAACTATTTAGAAATATTTTTATCACACCTTCAATTTGGTTCCTCCCACAAGGAATGATCCTGTCGGGTGTATACAAGTGCATTTACAACTTTAATTTGGCTCCTCCCACTCCTGACTCCTCCCACTCACAATTTTAATTGGGTTCCTCCTACAAGGAATAATCATATGGAGTGCATAAAATGCATTAACAGCCTTCATTAAGCTCCTCCTACAAGGAATGATCCTGTGGAGTGCATAGAAATACATTTACAACCTTTATTTAGCTCTTCCCACAAAGAATAATCACTCCTAATTAATTGGGTTCCTCCCGCAAGGAATGCACTTTGTGGAGTGTGGAGTGCATACATTTACAAGTGCATTTACAACTTTAATTTGGCTCCTCCCACTTATTCACAACCTTAATTGGGTTCCTCCTACAAGGAATAATCATATATGGAGTGCATAAAAATGCATTTACAGCCTTCATTAAGCTCCTCCCACAAGGAATGATCCTGTGGAGCGCACAGAAATGCATTTAAAACCTTCATTAAGCTCCTCCCACAAAGAATGATCACTCCCACAAGGAATGATCCCTATGGAGCACTGTATAAATAATCTAGCTACATTTTATAAAATATTGGAAACATAATTGTATTTTTTATATATTGCATTGTCAAAAACAACGCATTTTATAATGTTTCCCATTTTAATAAGAGAATAAGAGAATATAATAGACTTATCTTCCTTTGTGAGCGTCTGACTACGTGAACAGTGGTGCCCTCTGGTGTCTGCACTGCGAAACGAACGAATCACTGATCAAAGTGCGTTCCAGCAGAATCTGCAGAAAATACAAACTTATAACATTGCTTATAAGGTTATGAACTTGTCTGCATGTAAATTACATCGATAAGTTTCAGATAAACTGTTGAAATCCATTTCCGAATCCGTCAATCAGTTTGAAAAACATCGCGTTAACATTCAAATTTGCCGCGCCATTTCACATAATCACGGTATTCGATACGATACCGATACGAACCGGTTCGTATAACGCGGTATAACGATACGCGGTTTCGGTACGAATCGGTACTAACGTGAGTTTGGTTTGTAGCTGACATCGTGTGAGATGGACGAAAAAATAGATAAATTAGATTTAATACGAGTACCTGTAGTGGATGTACACAGAGAAAACTTGAAAATGCTTTGGCCTTCGATCGTTTATGCCATTCACAGCTCATCTTTTATCGCCATTGATGCTGTAAGTCACTTTTTATAAAAATGTGGGGCCATTTTGAACACTTTAATTTTTAAACCTTGTAATTTATATAGTGATAATGAACAGTGTTTGTATATTTCAGGAATTAAGTGGCCTTGGAAATAGGAAAGCCCTCATGGCCAAGTAATATATTAAACTGCAACTTGATCGCATATATGCAATTTTAACAATTTATTGAGAAATAATTGAATAATTAAATTTTGTAATTTTGATGCAAGTTTATTATTTTGCAGAAGTATGGATGACAGATACAAGTCTATGGTTTCCACTGCCAAAAGCAGATCTATTATATCACTGGGGCTGTCATGTTTCCAACACATTGTTGCCGATGAAGTTGGCGATAACCGCGAAGAAACCGAATTAATAAAATGTAGAAGTTTCACTGCGAAAACTTTCAACATTACTCTTCTTTGTATGGATGATTACACTGTAGAAGCAGATGCTTTGCAGTTCTTAGTTGGACATGGATTCGACTTTAATAAGCAATACTCTCTAGGTGTTGCGTATTATCGCGGCGAAGACAAGGCAAAAATTTTAAATTTATACATACAAATTTAAGGGCAAAATCACAAAATCAAATTAAAGTTATTGTATTCTGACTAAAAACATATATGACAATGTAACAGAAAGTTTAACCTAATCAAAACCTTATTTCCCAAATTAACTACAAATACAAAATGTATTCGCAATTGTTGGTAATGTTTTCAATGTCATTTGTATTATTTGTAAATTTTAATTCACTATCATTAAATTGTATTATTGAACAAAATGGCATTTAATCCTAATTAATTCAAATGCAAATATAAAACTGTAATTTGTAAAATTGGAGTTAATATATTGGAGTTATAATGTTCTCCGAATAGTTAGCCGAAACACGGCAATCGAAAAATTGAAACTATCTTTCATATTATTCTATGAAAGGATAAAAATTATGAATAACACATTAATTTTGCTCACACTGTGTTAGAAACTGTACATTTACATATTACATATAGAGTTATAATATAAAATTTGGGTTTATTTTATAGGGAGATGAAAAAGAAGAAGTGTCCATGCGGCATTTGTTTTTGGAGTTGGTGAAGAGTAACAAAAGTTTGGTGACTCACAATGGACTCGTGGATTTGGTGTTTCTCTACCAAAACCTATACAGTAACCTTCCAG
>JAVBJR010000890.1:0-3450 GCA_031546965.1 Dysgonomonas sp. | reverse complement strand
CTTAGAAAAGAGTATTCATTAGCGCCGACGTTATGTTATGGATGCTTTTATTTCCAAGCTTCACTCGCAGTCCGGCTTCGACAGAGTTTACACGACTCAGAACGCGCTGCTGCTGCCCGTGAACGTAAGCCTAACCCCGGCACCATGGTACGTCTGTCTATACGGTGATCTCCAACTTGGATAACTTATATACCCATTGGACCCCATGTCTAAGTGCAAGTTGTGTGTGTGTGATTTTTTCGTTTGGGATTATTCGTGTGGTCTGTAAGTTTATATGCACCGGTGTTCAGTGCAATTATTATAACGGTGAATCAAAGAAACCGCGCTGGTTGCCAATTGGCTGTCCGGTTCTCTGACCTTCACAATTGATCTTGCACGTGGATCAGGAGCAGGCCAACTTACCCCAGGGATCCAAAAATCCAACAGCTATATCGAACCTAGCTGTGCATGGATTTTGATCGTTTTGAACTTTTATTTTTTCGATGGCGAATTATTTAAGAAGTACATGCATGCATACAGCTGTTGGCAATTTAGCATGTTATTATCCAGAATCTGATTTAATTTTTATTGCATGCATGCAAAATAAAAATATATCATGGGAAATATATTCATGGGAAATTGTTTATTAACTTCCTGTATTAAAAATTATCAAGAGCTATCAGCAGGGTTAAAACAACATTTTCACCTCTAAAGTGTGTAAAAAATAGTTTTCAACTTCAAATTGGTTTTTCTTCTAAAGTTCTTAATTAATTATGTTCATTAATAAAGACCTGGTATGTAACAGGGTGTAAAATAAGTCCTGTTCTTGGAAATAACGTTGGCCGTAATGATGCTAGGTGAATTATGAGTATGAGCAAGTTTAGACTACACACCAGGGGGCATCCAATTGTGATGTCATATGTAACCTTGATGACCGCCATCAAGGTCATTCAAAACCTAACTTCGGTAGCTGTGCCGATAGGGGCATAGTTCGAATTTAGGAAATGTTGCCATGGGCGTTTCCTACACTTTATTCACGTTTATATGTTGTGTGATACAATCTATCGTACGAGTGTTACAACCTATACTATATAAATATGGTATGTCGATTGTAACGATTTTTATTTATATCAGCTTCTATTTTCCATGAATCCTAAATGATTTATGTAGCAATTCAAAATAGATATTAATTTGTCAATTCCTCGTTGTGTTTATAATTATTTCATTAGTTTGATGCTGTTATAGCATGCGGGTAACCTGGGGGCAAGTTGACGGGCCTAACAGAACTTTATTTTTCTTTTATCATTAAACTCATGTTATTTACACAACATCCGGGCCAGTTTGAAGCTCTCATTGATAAACTTTTACAAATATTTTCAACACAAAGGAATTAATTAAATCTTGTATCGTAAAATACCATTAAACGTATATATAAGCAGTACACTTTTCATGCCATTTCTTCAGTGTTCTCCCCATTGTGGCTTCCGGAACATTGAAATACTATGCTGCAATCACACACAGTATAGGCCTATAGCTGATACCATTTTTTCTCAATGCCGTTGTTTCTTTCCAGTTTACATTTGACGGGTTAATTCTTACCATCTGAACATTTTTAAAAAAGCAATAGGGAACAATTAATTTAGCCATGCATATCCAATTTAGCTATTATCTGTTTAACAGTCATCTTGCCCCGCAGCACAGCCGATTACAAAATATTATTTATCCCATTTATTCTGCATAGTAATTGAGCATCAATTTTTTTTCTTCACAATTATCTTAAAGATTGACGATTCATAAACTATATATGTTTGGATCCAAGCAATTCTTCAAGAGTGAAACCAAATTAGAACAATTATTCCAGCCTGAAATTATACATCAAATGTGTACAATATATATTTACGGTCTCTTTGTGATGAAAATATGCCTGTTTTATGCTATAAATTACTGTTATGTTTCAATTGGGGCACTTTCAAAACTTATTATTGTAAAACGCTTTTTTATAGGGAATTAAGTCATCTTGCCCCTGCATGGCGTCATCTTGCCCCTGCATGGCATCATCTTGTCCCAAGTTATACCCTATTTAATTTTTACGCACGTGCAAATAATATTAAAGTTGACGATAGAATTTTACTTTCATGATAATGTCACCTTGCGTGTTAAATCGATATCAGGCTTATATATTTTATGTCTATCGTTCAACATATATAGGCTTATGATAGAATTTCTGACAACGAGGCAATCATAGGCCTATATTTTATAGCTGCAGTATATGTGCTTCGATGTAGGCCTAAAATGAATTGAGCACAATACGGTGTGTATCACGACATATTACATTATGTTGGGATCGATGTGTAGTGTGTGAGTGGTCACGAGGGTTGTGACCGGTAATTGACTCGTACCACCCCTCAACATGAATAATTCACGAGAATAATCTATACTAGCGCTATCGATACTTGTGTCTATATACCTATATATGTACACATATATAGACGGTGTATCGTCTGTTTTAGGGGCGGGGCCAGTGTTCCCATGCAGTTGCACGCAGAAATACATTGGGAAATTGGAAAACTCCGCCTCCTTGTGACCAATTCTGTTTGCAACTAAAAACTTTTTCCCATATTAGTTATGTTTAAATGTATTTGGGGTTCATTATTTTATTAGTCATTGTAATGATGTCACAAATTCGTCAACCCTCCCCCCTCTTCATAATGAATACAATAGAAGTTGTTGCAGTCAAATTTTCAGTGCCATGAAGTTAAATTAGTATTGATGCATGTATAATCTAAGGCAAAATGTTTCATAAAACACAGTCAAGTTTTCACCATCAGGGTGAAAATATTGTCACATATGCATGCAGCGGTGAGCATGTTTTCTATTTCTAATTTCAACAAGAACCAACTTACATTTCGGATAATATAATTTGTCTATTTGGCATTTGTATAGTATAGGTGACAATTGTAACCTCTAAACACCCCCTCCCCCTTCTCGCACTTTTGCCAATTCTCCCCCCCCCCCTTCACTCTAAGCTGGGGACGTTATTTATGGACAACCCCTTATTTAACGTTATTGCGCATAAAAGTCATCCCCCTTCATTAGGAATGATAAATTGGCCCATACACTAGCCACAAATGAATTTAGTATACTGCATCTGCTTACGGTGTATAAACTTATTTGGAAAATTCGTGCCTGCAAGTGCAAGTTGTCGTTTTCTCTAAAATGTATATAATGCAGCCGAATGAATTGAATCATGGACGTTGTTTGTCTGCGCTGTACAGTTATTGTGCTCATGCGCGGTGCGCTGTTTAAGTGGTCTCGTAAGGGGCTATAGGAGGGGGGAAGGGGAATTCGATATACGAACCTCATTACAGAGGTGTCAATTGAATTTATAAAGCGCATTAAGCTCGAGTCCGAGTTGATTTGCTTGGCAAACAACATATCGGGTCTTGATTTCATTACGCAGATAGCTTTTCC
>JAVBJR010000212.1:0-3011 GCA_031546965.1 Dysgonomonas sp. | reverse complement strand
CACCGGGTGGAACACTGTTGAAGGTGTGTTTCAAGCTACAAACACAACATGGACAAATTATTGAAGGGACGGCGACCTTTCCGCACCAAGGTCACCAAACTCATTGGTGAAATTGTGACTGCATTGGATGTACAGCCACCTAATACAAATGCTGTTCAAGTTTTGGCTCAAATGTTGGAGGAATTATTTTGTAAAAGTGCAACAGTGGGACCAGCAAATTTGCTGAACTCATGGTTGAAGAAAATGCCTCCGACAATGATCAAGATAAGGAATTCCAAGGGGTGGCTGACGACGAGAAAAAGTACAGGACAACGAAAATGGCAGTAGATAAGGTACTGTACCCTTCTTGTATACCTGCATCCAATGCAAGCCCACCAGCTAGTGATCACAGCTGTGCCACTGGTGTTAGAGGGAGAAAACATCTTGTGAAGCTCCCCAAAATACAGCTGCATAAATTTAATGGGGATCTCATGGAATGGTTGGGGTTTTGGGCCCAATTTGAGAAGATACACGAGGATAATGACATTGCTGTTCCTGACAAATTTCAATGCCTGGTGCAAACTATGGTTCCAGGTTCTAGGGCTCAGGAAGTGTTGTGCAGCTACCCTCAGTCGGTGGACAATTATGCGAAGGCCATCGATGCTTTGAAGCAAAGGTTTGGGAAGGAAGAGTTGCTAGTGGAAGTGTATGTACGGGAACTGCTGAAGCTCGTCATCAACAACATCACTCAAGGTGAAAAACCGTGTGTTTCTAAAATGTTCGACAAGTTAGAGATGTAGTTGCATTCGCTGGAATTTCTTGGGGTGACCAGTGATAAATATGCATCCATGTTATATCCACTAGTAGAGTCTAGCCTTCCTGAAGACAACCTGCGGGGCATGTCAGAGAAGTCCTCTTTCAGCTAAGGATGGCACAAAAAAGGATCCACCTAAGAGCAGACTATCATACCTCATGGAGTTCCTTCGCAACAAAGTGGAAAGCGAGGATCACATAGCCCTGGCTAAAGATCGGTTTGGAATGAAGAAACCTGTAGATACTAGACCAGACACTGATATCCAGGAAAGATACCCACTGCTGCGGGGCTACTTGTGGGTGATGTGAAAAAAATAAGTTGCTTATTTTGCGAAGGCAGCCATGAAAGTCCACTGCGCATCAAAGCCAAGGGCATGTCAGTGGATGACAGAAGAGAGAAGGTCAAAACAAGTAAGGCCTGTTTTACATGTCTCAAACGGGGTCATGGCGCAGCAAAATGCAAGTTGCGACTTAAGTGCTTAAAGTGCTCCAAGAAGCATTATGAGCTGTTGTATCCAGAACTTTCTAAGCCATCCACACAAAAGGTGAAGCAAGCCAGCTCCAAGGTGGGTGGTGGATCTGATGACTACAAGAGTCCCAAAGGAGCCCAAGACTGCTCGAATGCACAATCAACTCTAACCAACCTTGTATGTAAACGTGGTATATTGTTATGTACGCAGTTGGTAAAAATTGTGTATTGTGGTAAGGAGCATGTTGTTTGCGCTTTGTACTACAGTGGGGGGCAGTGTAGTTACATCCAAACAAGCACTGCAACCTCCTTGAATTTGACACCATGTGGTTCAGAAGTGCTTGCACGGCAATTGTTTGGTGGCAAAACTTTGAAACCATTAAAGCATAAGTTTAAGGGGACTTGATAGTGATCTGAGTGTTAAAGCTGAGGTGCTTGACCAGACAAGAATCTGCTGGGATATACCACAGATGACAGAGGGTCCCTGGTTGCAAGAACTAGTGGGTAAGGGAATTAGAATCAATGACCATGGGTATGAGTGTCCCCAGATAGAGCTACTTATTGGTGCTGACTGGTGGGGCAAGCTTCTGACAGCGAGGGTGGAACAGCTCTCCTGTGGGCTAACAGCAATTGAGACAGTTTTCGGTTGGACAGTCATGTGTAAACTGAACTTGGCCACTGATCAGAGTGCGGCAATGCTGGTTACTTCCTTGCTAGTGGGTGAGGCCAGACTTCCAGACCTTTGGAAATTAGAGGTCAGTCAGATCAAAGATGCTATGGAGGTCAGGAAGAAAGAGACAGAGAGGTGTGTTTGCAATTTGCCAAATCTGCTTGTATAAATCAGGATGGGCATTATGAGATTGGTCTTCCGTGGATACTTGGTCATGATAGGTTGCCTAATAATTTTGACATGGCAAGGAAGCGCTTGGAAACGTCAACCAAGCAGTTGAACACACTAAAACTCTTTGAGCAATACCACATAATCTTCATAGAATGGAGAGAGGAAGGGATTATTGAAGATGTGGCAGTTGAGGAGTTAAATGCTGGAGCACGTCTTCCCTATCGACCAGTTGTTAGGCCGGACAGTAAAACAACACCGGTACGCCCAGTGTTTGACGCGTCCTGTAAGAGTCCTGGTTCACCCAGCCTAAATGATTGCCAAGAAAACGGTCCCAACTTGATAGAACACCTCCAATCTGTTTTATTGAGATTTAGGGAGCACCGCTTTGGGCTCATAGCAGACATCAAACCAGCGTTTTTGATGATCAGTGTAAGAAAGAAGACCGTGACTCTCTCCGCTTTCTTTGGTGGAAAAATGGGGAGACGGAACAGGTGAAGGTGTATAGACATTGTCGAGTCGTTCTTGGGTTTAACTGCAGTCTGTTTCTCCTGGGAGCTGTGATTCAGCACCACTTGGAAAAGGTATCTGAGGAGGTTTATGCAGCTAAGCTAAGGAAATCCCTATATGTAGACAACTGTGTCACCTCTGCCGCAACTGTTGAAGAAATTGATGTCTTCCAAGAGAAGGCTACCCATCTATTAGCTCAAATAAAGTTGGAGCTCAGATTGTGGGAAGACAATGTTCATTGTAACACAGCAACCAACCTGACACCCGTACTTGGGCTGAATTGGAATAGGGCAGATGATACCCTCAGTTGCCAGGTCAATGTGGAGGTGCCAGAAGTTGTGACTAAAAGGGCTATTCTGTCTGCTGCCCAGCAAATCTTTGATCCCCTTGGGGTATTATGTC
>JAVBJR010001268.1:0-2889 GCA_031546965.1 Dysgonomonas sp. | reverse complement strand
CACCGGGTGGAACACTGTTGAAGGTGTGTTTCAAGCTACAAACACAACATGGACAAATTATTGAAGGGACGGCGACCTTTCCGCACCAAGGTCACCAAACTCATTGGTGAAATTGTGACTGCATTGGATGTACAGCCACCTGATACAAATGCTGTTCAAGTTTTGCATCAAATGTTGGAGGATTCTTTTGTGAAAGTGCAACAGTGGGACCAGCAAATTGCTGAACTCATGGTTGAAGAAAATGCCTATGACAATGATCAAGATAAGGAATTCTAGGGGGTGGTTGACTACGAGAAAAAGTACAGGACAACAAAAATGTCAGTAGATAAGGTAATGTACCCTTCTTGTATACCTGCATCCAATGCAAGCCCACCAACTAGTGAGCACATCTGTGCCACTGGTGTGGGAGGGAGAAAATATCTTGTGAAACTCCCCAAAATACAGCTGCGTAAATTTAATGGGGATCTCACAGAATGGTTGGGGTTTTGGGCCTGATTTGAGAAGATACACGAGGATGATGACATTGCTGTTCCTGACAAATTTCAATATATGGTGTAAACTATGGTTCCAGGTTCTAGGGCTCAGGAAGTGGTGTACAGCTACCCTCAGTTGGTGGACAATTATGCGAAGGCCATCTCTGCTTTGAAGCAAAGGTTTGGGAAGGAGGAGTTGCTAGTGGAAGTGTATGTACAGAAACTGCTGAAGCTTGTCATCAACATCACTCAAGGTGAGAAACAGTGTGTTTCTAAAATGTCCAACAAGTTAGAGACGCAGTTGCGGTCGCTGGAATCTCTTCGAGTGACCAGTGATAAATATGCATCAATGTTATATCCACTAGTAGAGTCTAGCCTTCCTGAAGACAACCTGAGGGCATGGCAGAGAAGTCCTCTTTCAGCTAAGGATGGCACAAAAAAGGATCCATCTAAGAGCAGAAGTAGTATAGGAAGGCTCATGGGGGCAAGGAAGTGACATCATACCGGAAGTGACGTCATATCCGGTTCCGGTTAATGTGCATTTACCCCTATGCCACCCCACCCCCTAAATACCGCCTCCCAGAAGTGGGCGTGGCCTAATTGATTTCTTACCCACCGCCCCCCTTGAACACCACCTCCCGGAAGTGGGCGTGGTCTAATGTGATTTATTACCCTCCTCCCCCTTGAACACCACCACCTGGAAGTGGGCGTGGTCTAAATACATGTTTTCTATCCACCACCTACGGATCACCTGCAATATTGTGACATGTGGCTTAAACAGATTTATTACCTTCTGCCCCACAACAAAATACCTGGAAGTACAATAAAACCTGATTATTAAGACCACGTTGGTTCCAGCAAAATTGGTCTCAATGCAGAGGTGGCCTTGCTAGAGAGAGCCTCTGTATTAAGACCAAAACGCCACAATGGTCTTAATGGCAATTTTGTTCTCAAAAGTGTAGTGTAAGTATGTACAGGGCGGATAAAAAGTCTGTATCTTTCATTAATAGCTTTTTACACATGACATATATATCAAAAAAGTGATCATGCGAACAAATAGGAAGTCATAGGTGCCCTTTCAAATTCTCCAAAAAACATTAAACCTTGACCCTTGTTTCAAGGTCATCTGTGTTCCAACTTTACAACCGTGCAGGATTACGGCAAAATTTTGAATTAGGTGCTTGAAGAGCACCTCCGATTTAATTAATAAAAGTTACTTTCAGAAAGATTGGTGTAATGATAAACCATAGGGAAAGTTTTGAAATATGGAGTTCTAAGATGAATATTTTGCGCTACAGTGAAGTGACGTATCATTTACTGAGGGTCAGCACATAGGTCAGTTTGCAACTACAACTTGCAGGTTGATTTTCATACATACGAAGCAGTACACTTCTTAAACCCTTAGTAAACAAGAAGTTGCTTCAATGTAGCGCACAGCAATCATCATTTCACAAATTTCTCATTGGTTTATAAATGCACCAAACTTACTGAAAGTAATTTTTCGTCAACTAAATCGGATGCGCTCTTAATTGCCTAATTCATATTTTGCCCTATACCAAGAATGACCAAAATAAAGGGGTGGTCGAGTTTATAATAATTGCACCAGTTGAGGGTGTTGGATATTTAAGCTACTCCAGAATGTGTTGTCAAAACATATGCAGGGTACAAATTTAACCACAGATGATCTTAATCATAGGTCAAAAACCTTGTTTGGTGCGAGAAATGGTTGGTCTTTGGGTTGAGGTGGTCGCAATACACAGTGGTCTTAATAGCAGGTATGTTAACACGGAATCCTCATTGGCAAAAATCGGTGAAGTCAAAATGTGGTCTTATGGCTCAGGTGGTCTTAATACACAGTGGTCTTATTGCCAGGTTTTACTGTACATATATTGCTAAGTAACATACATATATGTAGGGGAGACCGGGGCCAAATGCGACATGGGGTAAAACCGCCAAAAGGCGTGGCGTTCGCAAACACAACTCAAAAATCGGGAAATTGCAGTCAAGCTATCCCATCATGTGTCTGCAAATGTTGTCAAAGTTTGAAGACGTTCGCAAGAGCCGATTTTGAAATAACTCGGAAAATACAATTTCAGCGAACCTACCGTATTTACTCTTTTAAACCCCCGGGGGTTCTTTTAAAAAAAATTGCAAAAACCCGGGGGTTTATTAGAGACGGGGGTTCATTGGAGACCGGGGTTTATTTACATCTAAAATACAAATGAGCCTCAGTATACCTTATAAAGCATTACCGTCCGGTATTTTTATTCAAATATTTCACTAATTTGGACTCGTCAAAGATGTTTAATACTACCTGTTGCTGTTCGTCATCGTCTTCTTCATAAATCTGGACTGGAACTGATGCCTGATCCCTGAGTTTAAGGAAAACCCGGGGTTTATCGGAGACCCGGGGTTT
>JAVBJR010000926.1:0-2633 GCA_031546965.1 Dysgonomonas sp. | reverse complement strand
AAAATCGAATTAGCCGTTCAAAAGATATGAGCAAATATGTTTGATTCCGTCTTCTGTTGTCTGCTCATCTGAGTTATATATTGAACAGGGTAGGAGAAAAACCTATCGTTGGATCTTCGCTAACCTGCATTTTTCCAATGTAAAAAATCCTCGCTTAATACAGTGGTGGTAATAGATTCACCATCGAATTAGCCGTTCAAAGGAAATGAGCAAATATGTTCGATTCCGTCTTCTGTTTTCTGCTCATCTGAGTTATATATTCAACAGGGTAGGAGAAAAACATATCGTTGGATCTTCATTAACCTGCATTTTTCCAATGTAAAATACCTCGCTGAACACAGTGGTGATAAGAGATTCAAAATCGAATTAGCCGTTCAAAAGACATGTGCAAATATGTTCGATTCCGTCTTCTGTTTTCTGCTCATCTGAGTTAAATATTGAACAGGGTAGGAGGGGTAGGAGAAAAACCTATCATTGGATCGTTGCTAACCTGCATTTTTCCAATGTAAAATACCTCGCTGAATACAGTGGCGATAAGAGATTCAAAATAGAATTAGCCGTTCAAAAGATATGAGCAAATATGTCCGATTCCGTCTTCTGTTGTCTGCACTGAAAGAAATATTGAGTCAATGGACACTTCTAGAAGTGTTTTGCGAGAGTGCCCTGGGTGAGGATGCATAATACTTTGTTGAGGATGACAGCATCCTGTTATGAGTACACGACAGAGTCACCTGACACTTGCAGCATTCCTGAATTGTACCTTGAGACCATGCAGAGGTTTCATTGAAGAATTCTGAGTGTCGGCAAACACATCACCTGGTCGCTTGACCCCCCTATAAAATTTGTTTCAAGTGACACCCTGATGATCCTTTCTTGAGAATTGCTTGAAGTGTCACACAAACTGCTCAAAATATATCCCAAGAGAAGGCCCTAGTGTTTTCCGAGTACTTTTCTGATTTTGCATTAAAACCTGGTCTGATGAGTTGTTTGCGTTATCACTAGACACTTAACATCAGTATCCAAAAACAAACCGAAATATTCATATTCTGTCTACAGTGTCAGTATAGAAGCATAATTCTCAGACAACCGCTTGTAAAGGTAACAAGACACATTAGCTTCCCACAGGAAACTGTATGTGTCTCTGTGAACCCAATTGCAGTGTTTTATGAGAATTTGTTGAGAATCCATTTTTATCAGTGCAGGAAAATGGCGAAATGCTTGCAGTATAATTTTCAGTTGGATTGTTGTTACACATGGAATTATTCCCTGATAGAATTGACCAATTTCCTGAATTTTCTTGGTTGTTTCGATTCGTTTCATAGCATGCCATCACGTTCGTTATAGCAGCAAGTGCAAAATTCACTATTGGTGGACATAATCCACTTATGATTGATGCAGCAATCCCAATTACAATAAGAGCCTGATCAACATGGTCAGCAAACCTGAACTGCAAAAACATACAATTTGTTTATAAAAATAAAACACTTGGAGTTCATTTTCTCACAATTAAATTTGAATATGGCAAGTCACGACGAAACGTTAAAATGCAAATTTTTATGGGATAGGTATGTTCTATGCAATTAGTCACATTTTACACATTTTAGTGCAAAATCATTGGCCAATGTAAGCACAGAAAAAGTCTATTATTATGTTAGGAAGTTCATGCCGTGGAATCGGACACAGTTGTAGGCCACTCTCTTTTGTAAGTGGTGTAAGAAGTATAAGCAGTGGTTCATTGCGTCGTCCACGTTACTCACTAGCTGATGGACTGTTGGTGATCTTCACATACCGTAAATGGGTGAAACACACTTGGGAAACACACTTGTGATCAGAAATCATGGACCATGCGCTATGGTGAACTTTGGGCATTTATAGGCTCGATTGTTTACCTCTTTTCCAACATTCCAGTAGGCGTTTCTCGGAGATCACATCAAACAATGTCGCCGTTGGCCGTTACATACTCCAATGTAATAGCAAGGTTCAGTAATTTTGTATCTGCCAAGATCCTCATTTACCCACATGACTAATTAACCTACATCAAGGCAGCTTTACGCTAACCTAAATTACTGTAACCCTTTTAGACAACATATAGCTTCAAACATCATATGTGAGTACTCATGGAGAGAAGGAAAGGCATGTAGAATATGCGGAGAAGAGGAGGAAACAGTAAAACATTCAATAAAACATTGCAAAAATAAAGTACAATTAGAAGGAAAGACTAAAATTGAAAGAGAATGATATAAAATATTGAGCGAAAAGGGAGAAGAGGTGCGAGAGTTCAAGAAGATAGTGGAATTGGTGGAAAATATTATGGCAGACAGGTCAGGGTAAGGGGTTGAGTAACGGTGGAGTTATAGTGTTAAGATTGTAGTTCGATCACATTAACGCTTAATAATAACAAGCCGTGGAAAAAACTAAGTTTTTTGGGTACTAAGTTTACTAAAAACATGAGTTCAGCGTAAATGACTAATTTATATTAAAAGATATAGTTATGAAGAATGAATGACTTTAGCGTAAATGACTAATTTAAATGAAACTGTATTATTGAAATACAATGTTTATTGATGAAGCTAATAAGACATTGATTTCCATCTTGACCATTGGGCCCTTTGGTTTCCATCGTGACCATTGGG
>JAVBJR010000247.1:0-5966 GCA_031546965.1 Dysgonomonas sp. | reverse complement strand
TATGTATTAACGTTCTTTAGTGTGTTTAAGTTAAGTTAGGTTAGGTTAGGTTAGGTTAGGTTAGGTTTTAACCTTAAAAAATCGATAATTTGGATCGGATTGCGCACTTTTACCGGACTGCGCACTTTTACCGTAACATATATACTAAAACTAGCAAAATTACTTTGAATTACGTGCTGGTTGGAAATAATTACCTGGTGCCCATTAGGAAACTTTAAAAGTCAAACAGTATAGAAACTTTCCCAGGTTCAACTAAACACGACAGTATTGTTTTGCAGAACACAATGTTAATAAATCTTCATGAAATGATTATTGCAAAAAAATAGTGGGATTTTCCTATGCTATATACGTATACACATACAGTATGGGGAATTCACAGAGTTGTTTTCATCCATTTGATATTTACTCTGTAGGGTGAATTTCGAAATTATTGTTGTATTTAAACGGACTGCTGTGCTGTGAAAACTTTATTCGAGCTGCTCCACATCTTCGCATATCATGGACCGTTTCATGATCATAGTTGCCATAATAACTTTTGCTTATGGTAACGTGATAAAGGAGAATTTGCTTGCAAAGAGACTACCGGGAGGTATACATTGTTTTATTTTTGACTGAAAATTGTATGTAGACCATTTATAAAATTTTCTATGTGCTGTAATTCGTTCATAATGCAAAAACTTAAATTATTGTCTTGCTATTTAATTTAGCCTCGTTATTGTTCACTTTTCATTCCTATCAGTTATATATAATGATGACATTTGTGCAGATATAAGTATATGCGACTTTGATCTACAGTGCAAAAAATTCTGCCCATATGGATACTTCATTGATGGACGCGGCTGTTCGACTTGCACATGTAACGTACACATTTGCCCATAAACTATTTGCATTCGACATGTCAGCTTTTATTCTGATCGATGAACAATATTAAATGTTATAAATTAATTATAGGTATAGAACACAACTGTACAGTTCCGTTATGCGATATTTTATGTCCCAGTGGATACTTAAATGATGAACGTGGCTGCCAAACTTGCACATGTAAGTTAACTTACATTTACCTATAAACCACATGGATTCACCATGTCAGCGTTTAAACTGAACAATATTAATTGTTATTTATTAATTATAGGTATTGAACCCAACTGCCCCCTTGTGTCCTGCAAATTTGTATGTCCCACTGGATATTTAAAGGATAAACGTGGCTGCCAAACTTGCTCTTGTATATATATATAACACACAATATATAACAATTTCTGCGTTTATTCTGGGAAAATATTAATCTTTATAGCATTGAAATAGGCTCATCCGGATGTGTTCAGCCATTCTGTACAAACGAGTGCCCAGGTGGACGTGTGACTGATGAATTTGGCTGTGAAACCTGTGAATGTAGTACGTATAATACCCAATACTTGAAATATTACTTGTGTTGAAGTACATTTCAGTGTTTTCTGACGAGGATTAATTTTGATGCCATTTATATAGGTTTGATACATTGTCCCTTTCTGCCATTATGCAAACTTGACTGCCCAAATGGATATGTGTTTGATGCACGTGGCTGCATGACTTGCCAATGTAATGTGCATACACCATTAATTGCCCCTATAGTAGGGACAACGAGAGAAGAAACTCATAAGTCCACCCTCGTTAGGGTGTAATCATGAACTCAGCCTAAGTAATTAAAGGAGTGCAGAGTTTCACATGTGCACGTGTGCAGGCTGTAAACTCTACAACAGCTTTATTTGGACCTATATAGCAAGGTTCACACCATCATGGGGTGGATCTATGGGTTTCTTCCCAGTGCTTGGCCCTACTATAAATCACTTTAACGATGACCATTTTTATGAATAAAATTATTCTTGGGTTATTTTCATAGGCCAAATTATAAGGCGGAATGTGCCCCTTTCGTAGTGTGCCCTATGCACATATGGATGTTAAGGTCTACCAATCGGCCCCGCCCGGCCACCTGGTGGCCAAACGCCGCAAGCAGAAGCGCCCCGGCGGTGAACACACATTTTTAATTTGTTTCCAGGAAAACTAAAAACGGAAAACGAAAAATTGTTGCATCGTTCGAGTTGCAGAATACAGTCTTACGTTTCTAATAAATTTGAGCATTGTAGTTAAATTATTCTATTTTTGCGGGCCTCACAAACTGTAAGATTTTTATTTGTATGAAGTTTGTGAGGCCCGCAAAAATAGAATAATTTAACTACAATGCTCAAATTTATTAGAAACGTAAGACTGTATCCTGCAACTCGAACGATGCAACGATTTTTAGTATTCCTTTCTTAGTTTTCCTGAAAACAAATTTAAAATGTGTGTACACCACCAGGGCGCTTCTGCTAGCGGCGTTTGGCCACCAGGTGGCCGGGCGCGGCCGATTGGTAGACCTTAACAAGCAAGGAAAACTAAATGACACTCAAAAGTTCAGTTGTGATATTTGGGGAAGTAGGTCACAAATTGTTTGATTTAAAATTTCCAATTGTAGTTCTGGAAAGACAAGTGAGAGCAAGTAGTTATTTGCTTTGTCAAAGCAAGGTGTTATATATCTCCTTGGTCAAAGTAATAGCAGGAAGGTTAATTGATTGCTATTATATTCTATTATTCTATTCTACAACCCAGCAATAACGTTAACAACCGTTTATTGACAGTAATGTTGTCAAAATGCCAACAGGTGCATTTCGTTATGAACAAATAGTGACAAATTGAATAAGCTTTTCATTATCTTAGTCAATAAAGTGTATTTCGACGAATTCAAGGCCAGTTATAAAAATTACATTGTGATTTTCTTGTATATATAACATCCAACTTTGACCACCATTATCAATCAGCTACAGGACTGCACAGCACAAGGTAAGTCTCGTACACAACATGCAGCAAGTCTGCATGCAGCACACGGAGATCCTTTAATAAATTTTGAGCCAATGTTTGATCTATAACGCATTGAGAAACATTTCTGCATGTTCACCAAAAAAATTAATGAAGAACATAACTGCGTTTTCAAAATTACTAACACCTTGATATGATTGTGTAATTAAGATGGCAACCGTCTCCAATTTGTTCTTCATCGCTTTTGGGATGTCAATTGTGGTTGCAAATGTCTCTTCTGGACACAAGTTGCAGGACATTTCATCCAGCAAAGGTAGCTGTCTGTGTAACAGTAATTGTTGATTGTGCCCTAACCTTTTTCACGTGAACAATATTTAAGGTCTACATGAAAGAGCATCATGCCCCAATACGAACTGTGACGGGAAAGGACCATGTTCAAGTAACTCAAACTGCACCTCACAGCAATGCTGCATCGACTTGCAAATGTCTACAGCATGTTGCTACACACCTGGAGATTCAACACGTGCCCCGGTCACACAACCTGCCACAGCTACACCTACACCCGCAGCTACAATCGCATCTACACCTGCTGCATCTACACCTGCAGCTATAACTACACCAACAGCCACAGAACCAAGTAAATTTTGTCTCTAATTATACAGCGAAGCCTGCCTATGGTGAAAAATTTGTCATTTTTAGATCATTTACAGCGTTATTTCCATTTTTAAAAAATCTATGCTGGAAAAGCTATCTATACCCTATTTCAGGTCAGCGTTGCATTAAATCAGTTTGCAATGCGGTTTCGTAACCCTACTGCAACAAAAATAGCCCTTAACAAAATCTGAAACTCTGTAATACGAGGTTAATTTCACAGCCCATTGCATATTTTGTTAGGGACTATTTTTGTTGGAGTAGGGTTATTAAACCGCATTGCATGCTGATTTAATGCAAAGTTGACCTGAAATAGGGTTTATGGTGGGAAGTATTCTGATCCCTTCAGATTCCACCAGATAGATTTCACTATATCACCCTTTACATGGGTAAGCCTGGATGGAGTTTTGATTTGGAGGTTCCAGCTGAGGCCCATAGGTGGCATTGCACCGAATATGGGCTCAGTATTTAAAGAAGAACTTACATTTTTAATCGCGTTGAGAGTTTGGCAAGGCGAACTTTAGTTCATTCGTTACTATACTAATTTCGGGCCGTAGGTAGGTAAAAAAAAGAGGCTGCAGGAGCGATTTATAACGGAGCATGGGCGTGGCCGTCTTATTTCACCCACCCCAAATCGACAAATAAGACGCGGCCACGCCCATGCTCCGTTATGATTCGCTCCTGCAGCCTTTTTTTTTACCTACCTACGGCCGAAATTATTATAATCAATATTTCTTTCGTAATTTTTTAACAACCGGTTCTATATTTTAACCAGCTTGGAAAATATGGTGTTTGTTTCGAGTTTGGCACTTGTAAGTTGATAAAATGATATTCCTACATTGCTGTCGGCTGTCGCGTTTCGTTGCACCTGTCTTGATGGATTTGGAACAAATCTGGGAAGTTGGGCGATTATCTTCTTCTTGAGAAGAAAAGCATACAAAATCGCACAATTACAAAGATATTCTCCGAATCCATCAGGCCACCTGCAAAAAAACACAGTCACCGAAAGCAAGGTAGGAATATCATTTCAGAAACTTGTGCCAAACCCCAAACCAAAAACCCTTATTTTACAGAACTTAAATATTGGACCCATGTTCCGTGCAATGCTACCTGCAGGCCTTTGCAGGAACTTCCAAATCAAAACTCCAGGATTACCTTGCCTCAGATTAAATACTTCCAGAAGGAAGTTAGTGTTTACTAAACAAAAAACATTATATACTGCATATTAGGGCTAAGTATTCCTTATTATCTGCTACTGCAGCACTATCTGGCACCATATTTCATTTCCTCAGGAACAAAAACTCACCAACCAGGTAGTGTGTTCTAATAACAAATACGACCGCCAACGCAAGTATAGGCTACTAACATGCAACCAGCTAATAAAACTTACAATTAATTATTGAATTAGATGCTTGACAGGGTGAAGAATATTTGGTATGTCTTTTTTATATGCGAGAAACATAAGACTCAACACTAAATGCAATTGCAGAACTTGGTAATAAAATTTTGAATCTGATCGGGTAGGGGACCAACACCAGGGACTTAGAATTTCTTGGTATAGATTGGTTCCTTCCATCCATTTGAAGATGCATTGTGTTGCTTTATAGTGCTCAGAATGTGATGACACAAATTACAATTTTCACCAAAACTGCACTAAATGGCATATTTATAGAACACAATTTTCGTCCCTGAAATTTTGAAAGCTATATAGTATTAACAGATATGCTTAAATGACAACTTATTCAATACCTTGCCTGAATAGAACAATTCCGATTTACCTTGCTCTGAAAAAACAAAAAATAAGAACAAAACAAAACCTTCTGCAGTAAAAAAGTGATGCACAGCCAGTTTTCCCAATAAATTACTCCTTTAACTTGCTTCTGTACCCATGAAACAACCTCGCTCGATGCCCATACATCATATTTTAATTCGACATGGATTGAATATACTGTATGTTTACAGTTACAACTTGCAGTGGCCTGACTTGTCCCTGCGGAGCGCCGGTAACTCCACCGAATAACAATGGGTGCGAATGCACTTCAGGTTCTGACTGTTACGACGATGAAATTTGCTGCATTGATATAACAATACAACCGTACTCGGCGTATTGCCGCCTGAAGGATCCTCAGGCCACAGCCACAACACCACAACCAGGTATATTTAGGAAATAACGATGACAAAAATTGGATATATTACTTTGCTTAAAGGTGAACAGAAAGCTTTTCCTTACCCTGCTTCAATCTTTAACTGCTGATGCATTGAATGTCGAGGAAACTAGTTACGACATCCGTTTTTATGACAAAAATTTACCTACGGCGATATTAAACGAAAAAGTTGAGGCCGTTCTTAATGCTGGGCGTCCACTAGGCGCGAACGCGGTCCGTACGCGCCGCGTTTTCGTTCTGCGCATGCGCACCGTGACGTCATTTCCGACCGCTGTACGCTGTCGGTACTTTTTCGGAGCGTACGGCGCGATACTGTCCGAC
>JAVBJR010000290.1:0-4489 GCA_031546965.1 Dysgonomonas sp. | reverse complement strand
CAGGCTACTAAATTAGAGCCAAAGGGATGCACTTCAAAATGGCATATAGCATGATCGGTTTTATTAATTTTTACAAGAAATGCATCTATTTGACGGAACCACTTTTCTAAAAGTGCCAATAATTGTATGTTTTACCCTATGCTTCTCTCCAACAAACGACAGCGTTCTTTTGGCACGCATCTCGCGTTCAAATCCTAACTGGTCAGCATTGTACACTGCATTAACCTGGTATTTTACAAACTTGGATTTTGCAGTCTCCACAAAATCCCTTGCCAATTGTAAGATACTTTCTTCGTCTCTGTCAAAGCTTCGTGACACAAATTTAGTAATTTTCCTGCTGCAATTTCTGTAATGTTTTTGAAACCTGCAATCCAAGTTGAAGATGCTTTAAATGCATGCATACCGATGTCATGTGCAATTGCATGTGCCCAGTCACGCAAATCAGCATTGTTCACACTGTACGTTCGTTTTCTTATGTCACAAAAAGAGTGGTAGCTTTCCCGCGGCGTCAAACGTCGATAACGGTTTTCGTAAAACTTTCTTGAATTTTAGAAAAAGAATTGCTGAAGATATTGATTTGCCGCTTGGTATGGCCATTCAAATAAGGTAAATGAATTTTATTAACATGTTTTAAATTAATTGTGTCCGTTCAAACGATAATGATTGTAAGGTTTCGTCGAATCCGACAGTTTTGTACAGAACTTTTCAACGGATCATCCAAAATTCAAGACAATGATTTTGAACCGTGCAGAATTAAATGCTCTATTTTTGTGTGCCAAGTTTAGTTTTTTAATGCGTTTTCCAGGGCGAAAAGTATGGACGGACGCAATGCTGAACCTGAAAATCGCCCGATTTCTAAATTACTTCCAGCCTCAACCGTACAACGAAAATCCAAGAGAAATTATACGAAAACGGTAAGGGATACACTTTATTTAATCGTATCCATTTCGTTAATTTTACATGTACAAGAAATTTACTATCCATTTTCTTCTTGAACCAGCTATTCCAGTTTGGCCCCGCCCACAATCCAAAATGGCATCTCGATGCTCTACCTTAACAAACTTGAGTTTAGGCAATGTAGCTTTTTTTCTTACGGATTTCAGCTGATGTGGAGGTAGAAATTACTGATGCAGCTGTAGAGTTGTCTTCTGCTGTCACTGTTTGCATCTGCAGGTTCACTTCACCAATTTGTCCTGATAGCATTCAATGGTCGAGCGCTGTAATGCGTAGTCCACATCTGTGCATCCACTGTCCAAAAGAATGTCACACACTTGCTGATCCAGGGCACCGAGTACTGCAAATAGTCTTTGTAGTTTTGCTGCATTTCTTTTTAGGACTTGCATGTCCAGCTCAGCCTTTTCTGCTTCATCCACAAACATATTGTAGGCTCTTGTGAATGATGCTCGAACTGGTGCTTGGGCTTTCCTCAATCTTTCCATTTTGTTTGAAAACAAACTCGCATGTTTTAACTATCACGTCCAAATCACCACTAAATGTTAAGGGACCAGACTCTAACTATGTCTGGTGTCAACTTGGAAATGCTAACTTGAATTTCAACTCATTGGAAAATGGAAAATTGAATATCAGCTACTCCTTGAACAGTTGGTTTCATAACTGACTTTAGTTTCCAAATACACCTTTATCTAAACTTTTAGATAGCTTCACACTACAGCCAATCCATGCAAAACATGCTTCTTAAGAGTTCAAAGTTCAAAGTTCACATTTCCTAAATACTTTAGTGTGGGAAAACTGATACAAATGACTTTAAACAATATGTGGACCACCCTCGAATATAAACCAAATTGTCCTCAAACACAAAACCAAAAATGTTAAAACTTTGGAAGCACAGTATGAACCATAAACTGCAAACTTAGTGTAAACAGTGCAGACCACCATTACAAACTTGTTGTAAACATTGTGGCAACAACTACAAATCACTGTCCAAACCTTAACAACATTATTGCTTTACATGCTTTTTACACAGCATAATAGAGTGTAACACCCACCCTTCACGGATTTTCTTAAATTATAAGTAAATAATAAATGAGAAATTCAGTTAATATAGTAATTGTAAATATGAATATTAAATATTTGTTAGGTTGTGTTATGTTAAGAAATTGGGGGGGGGGAGTTGTGAGCGTTACAAATGCAAATGTTAAAAATTGCTTCTGTTATATTTGTTATTTAAATATGTATACTCGGTATCAGTCCAACCAAGGTTGTCTAACGGCCGCACGTGTTTTGACCGTTTTGCAAGCGGATGAATTTTGAGTAAATCCAGCCAACTTTTGGTTTAGCCAATTGTGTATCGCCTGAAAGGCGTGTCTGATACTGACAAAATGGCGGACCCGACAAAAGAAACTTGTGGTTTGCGTACAAGCAATAAAACACGCAAAATAATGGGGACTACTTTTTCCAAATGTAGGATTACATGACCACATGGAAACCGATTTTCGGCAACCTTGGACTGATACCGAGTATACATGGTTTACGCTTATAACATTTAATTTAAGTGAACTCTTTTTAATCCGGCACATTCATTAAACCAGCATTAATAGCTGTGTGCAAGAAATACAACATTAATTTCCGGGAATTTTCCCATAAAGCAAAAGTCCTTGTACCTTGTCAAGCCAGATCAATTTCGGTTTCGCATTATTGTTAAGTCAACATTTTAGTTGCAGACTGCAGAACCTTGAAACGGTGTCTTCTCAAAATTAATAAATAAATTTATGAATAGTTAGATATTGCGATGCCCTGGCATTAGATAATGTGGTGTCATTAAAAATTGTTGGTCCCTTCTTGCCTTTGGGAAATATTTTCAAAATTACACCCGTTAGGAACAACGCTTGCCAGAACCAAGGAGTGTCCATTCGAAATCATGCCTGCTGGAAACAACGGCTGGTCGAAGCTATGGGGGTTCGAAACTAGTCCTATTGAAAATTACACTCTTTAGGAATTATGCCCATTAGAAACAACACTTGGTTGAAGATGTGCCCTTCCGAAACACACTCTCGAATGCTCACCCGGTGCTCATGAGAGAGGGGCGTGATTTTTTGAGAATTTATCGTCTCGTTCCGATCTTGTTCTGTTCGTTTTTGGCGGCCATTGCTGATCTCATCTGTCGTCCATTCCAGCGTAAAATATGTAAACCAAGTCGTATAGCACAATATCGATAGAGTTTATACTGTAGTATAATTTGGTTGTATAGTTAATTCATATGACAAAAAACGGGGCAAAATCCTGTGCGCATTTTGCGAATTGTACAAGCGACAGAAGAAGACTACCCAAGCTTTGGTAGTCAGTTTAATAAATCAGTTTAATAAATTAGTTACCTAGGTAACTAATGTATTAAACCGATACATATATTACAGCATATGGCCACTGTGTGGCATTAGTTACTCCCCAACACTGCTGTTAATGTAGCAGTTTACATTTTTCCCAACTATATTTTAGGATACCAATGTATGGTTTGTTCCATTCATTCTGTTGGTCGAGCGATGATGGCCACCAAGTTCGCGATTATTGAAGCACACTTGGCACGATTCTGGCTGCGATTGCGTTTGCAATTCCGATTCTGACATCACTTCCGTTTCGCACCCGTCAAAACGTACTTTTACGATCCGATTCGCACACATACAAGTGGTGCGTACTATTTGCGAATACGATTGCAAATTGCAAACACGATTTGAAATTGCAGCCAATCAGGATGCAGCAGGCTAGAATCCAAGATGGCTGCTCGCATTTCGTTTTAGGCCTAATGAAAGACACACCTGCAGCTTTGTTGTTTGATAAAAATAGGCAAAGTTTTATAGGAAATGCATCTTCCATTTAACGATTTGGTGGATATTTCATGAGGTCTGCAATGCACAGTGGTATTAATGCAAATCGAACGTGACGTCATAAATTCACGTTCGAGCTTCATTTTTTTGCAAATCGCGATCGCAGCAGGTGTGCCAGTAGGATTCAAATTCTATATGCGAAACTTCAGAAATTTCTATTGCAAACGCAATCGCAGACAGAATCGCACCAAGTGTGCCCGTACCTTAATTACACAGAACGTCCAGCCTCGTATAGGTTTCGATGTCCCCTCCTTCTATATAACTCCTTGGCTGGACTAAACTATTCGTATAGTCGAATCAATGACTGCTCAAGATTCGAAATTATGCTCGTTAGGAACTAAAAAAATTCAAAACAAATCCGTTACACCGTATGCATGGAGGGAGCAAAAGGGGAAAATATTGACCCCCTTCCTGGTTTGAGACTATTCCACTGGAGTAATGTAAGAAAGCATGCTTGCAAGGTTAACCAAGAAAACTACACATTTCGATGCTAACTAATCCATTACAGTGTGTTTATCTTATTTTGTTTTAGTTTTTGGTTTTGAAATGACAAATTTTCTGCAATTGATTTTGAGTAATAAATATATGTGTTAAATTATTTCACCTGTAATTTTTAAATATGAAAACTTATTATTCGTGTGTATAAAATT
>JAVBJR010001007.1:0-10295 GCA_031546965.1 Dysgonomonas sp. | reverse complement strand
GTGCAGCCCATATGGGTCTACGGACTACGGGTTAGCACGCGTGCTTGCTTGCGATGTTAATGAATGGGATAGGAAGGGGCCCCCGGGTTAACACACTTGATAGTGTATAGAACCCGTTAGCACAAGGATTATTATTATTATAAATAAAAAAAGACGTAAAACTTGACCTAAAATAAAAAAGACGTAAAACTTGACCTAAAATAAAAAAGACGTAAAACCTGACCTAAAATGTGACCTAAAACTTGACCTGAAAAAAAAAGACGTAAAACTTTGCCTCAAACTAAATTGCTATAACCACAACTTTGTCGTAAACCACAATAAATTTTAACATTAATTTTAACCACAATTACATGAAACATCAATAAGTCGTGAATTACATCGCTTGGGAGAGGGGGGTCGGGCCCACAGAAACCTATTGGTTACTTCACCCTTGGTGGCAGCGAGCCAACCCCTTGCAGTCCTACTCGCGGGCAATCTGTGTTTTCGGACATCACATGGGGGAGGGGGCCCACAGAAACCTATTGGTTACTTCAACCTTGGTGGCAGCGAGCCGACAACTTGCAATCCTCATCTAATAAACAATTTCCAATAATGTTTATATGTATTCGTAAGGCTGTTCAAACATTTCTTGAACCTTACAATTAATGAATAAACATATCGGTTCACTATTCAATGCATCCCATATGGATATACGGACAACGAGTTAAGCGGTTTTATCGATTTTTACATGAGCGAATGACCCAGTAAATCATACAGTACGTGTGGGTCTACGGACTACGGGTTAGCACGGTTTTCTTAATTGTCGCGTAAGCGAATGACCCAGAAAACTATACAGTACGTGTGGGTATACGGACTACGGGTTAGCACGCTATATTATTTGTTAGTTAAAGGAATTACACTGCAAACAATACAGTCCATACATGCCATAACAATGCCGTGTATTGTGTTACGGTTAGTCTAAATAATGAAGGTTTACATTATTCATCTATCACCTTTTTGTATTTTGGCCAAAATCGGTCTAAGTACCCAATGGTTAACGTGCACCCCAATTCCCGTTGTCCAGTCCTAATGTTTATTTGCTGGTGGAACTCGTCTATTGCCTCATACAGGATCTTAACCACATGTTTAAGGGTTCCCATGTACAGTTCATTGGGGTCATTATTACTCTGTATGAGGTCGTCGTCAGGGCCGGCGGCGCATAATTTATCTGCTGCGCCCTTGAACGCCATCATAAATCTGTTTCCGATGTTCAGTTGGAGCACGGCGACTGGGAATTCGAACGCATCGCAGGGGCGCCATATCTGAGTTTCCGGCGGATTTAGTGGCATATAACGCGTCGAATATTCAGTCGTTGAACCCGTTTCCACGACCGCGCCGGATTGTTCGACCACAGCGGATGAATTGGTGGTAACCTGTACACGTAACGTTTTATTAGTGCCACAACACACAAATAATACACGCATACACACATACACACATAATGTTACCGAAGTGATTACGTCATCGTCAGAAAAGATCGCGAGCGCAACCGGAAGTTGAAATTCGTGTTTTATTTCCGTCATATCTCCGTGAATAATTTTTATTTAAATCTGCCGTTTTCGGTATTCAAACTGTCATTTTATAGTCGATTTTTCTACACAGTTGGATCAATAGGTATGAAGAACTCATCAGTTCTCCTTCAATCTCATCGAAACTTAAATGTGACCTGACAGGGTAAAATTTGGCAGTCAGATCTGGTTGAAACGGCAGGAATGAGTTTTTAACTTGGTCATAAAACGCTGTGAAAAGTTTCAGATTTTTCGCTCAAATGGTTTTTAAGATGTGAGCAGTTGAAATCGGACGATAAATGTGACAGCAAGTAGGTAAATTGGAAACCGTCATCTGCTTGCCGTCAAATACGCGCGCCGTCCGTAACAGTATTGTTCCATGAGAGCAGCAACAAAAAAAAAACCGGCGGCTGACGTAACGTACGCTTCCACAATCGTTCGGCATTCAACGCAGGCGTTCCATACATGACGTCAGCGGCATCGGCGGCAAAATTGTGTTTCAAACGTCTGCTAGTAAGAACGCAGCTAATGCATGCTTTTAAATTAATCCGAAGTAACTAGTAGTTTTATTTTTAGCCATTCTCACTGATTGTAGTGTTTAAATGGGACCTTACAAAATGGTGCCAGGTCACCTTTAATAAAATAGGTCACAAGTCGTGAGATGTGCTTTTCCACAACCGCAGACCAGCAATATTGCACACAGATGTGAATATATCTCCTGCAGGTGCTCCATTCCTTTTCAGGTAAGAGCGAATTGCGTTTTTCAAGCCAAAATATGCAAATTGGCCTTCTCCCATGCCTTGCAGTCTTCAGTATTGTCCTGGCATCATTTGGCAACTAAGGGTGATATAGCTTTAAAATTGTCAGCAATTGTGATACATGGATATTGTTACCCACTGCCCATTTCTGAAGATCCTCCACTAACTTTCTTGGGTCACATTCAGTGTTTGCATCACTTGCATTTGTGCATGGCAAATGTTGTGCAGTACTTGCAGGGACGTCATCAAACATGTCACCACTTACAGGAATCCAATACTGCTGCCACTCAGTTACTGCTGTAATTGTTTCATCCTGTACCAATTGCACTGCAGGTTGTGGGCCATCATCAAATACTGTAAAAGTGGTAATGTTTCGCGCGGCTTTATTTTCGCGCATTTCGCGCTCCTTTGACCTTCCGCTAAAATTAAAACCTCGCTAAATTTAAACTCCGGTAAATTTAAATTCCCGGTAAAAATTGTCTATTTGAGTTATGAAAATTACCGCATAGCGGGAAATTCCTATTTGCAACATAGCAAACAAATGATATTTCTCTGCTCATCAAGGACTTTATGTCCATTTATGCGTTAATTACACAGTGCCATAGCCAATTCCACAATCGCTAAATCCACCTATTATAAGATTCATTTAGAACTAACATTAATTATCACACAATTTATTAACCATTTAGCAATTGGCAGGTGTTTCGCCCAATGCGGTTTAGAAAGGTCATGAGTTAATGGGCACAATACACCCTTGCCCGCGTAAATAAAAGCACGCGGAAATGGGTCAATTGACCTATTTCAAACCGCACCGATTGGTTGGGGCGGAGTGGCAAAATGGCGGTCGATGAAAGGATGACAACCCCAAAATATATTTAAAATCTGATATTTAATGTTAACAACCTTGAAATCTATTCAACTTTGCCATCAAAGTTATTAAATGTAATTATTTTTATGGAAATAACTCAGTAAAAGCTGAAGCACATGTTTAACTATCCTACCGACAACCGCCATTTTGCAGCTCTCGGCAATGGGCGGAGCTTCGGTGAAATAGGTCAATTACTCATTCCGCGAAAATTTGGCCGCTCGCAAATTACCACTTTTACAGTACATGCCCTGCGATGCCACTAAACTTTGGCACTGTTGCCCCATGCAGCACTTGAAATAGGCCCAATTTCTATTACTTGTTCAGCTTGATGTTTATCAAATACCCGCTTGATGCGCCTTCTTAATTGTCTTGAGCCTACAATGGGTTTCCACGGTATTGAGCGCTTCATTTTATTCCAGAAATGCCTATAAATTGAAAATTATATTGAAAATTTGTAATCCCAACGTGTGCCAGACATACTCGCAGCATACCAATAAAACATGACGCAAGGCATGCACCAAACTGATTATGGTTATTGCAATAAAGTCAAACCTCCTTTCATCGAACCTCCTTTCAAAGAAAAAACCGCTGTAACGAATTTTTTTAAGAATTTGGTTGGTCACCGTGTTAAATTCTGTATATGACATTTTCCTTTGTAAAGAAGTAACTTCCACAAATGTTCTTTACTCCAAAATTCAAGGTTAGTGTCCAGTGTCCTTTTGCGATTTCTTGGAAAAGGGTATTGTGGACTAAGTTAAATCTGTCTAGTCAACTTTATAATGTAATAATAAATGGAGAGAATTTTGTTATTGATTGTTCTACTTGATGACATTTGTGGTAAGTACAACATCCTAATAGGTACAACATATATAACAGCGATAAACAGCACCTAGTGCATAGGCCTTGCAGCACAGCAAAATTACATAAAAATGGTTCTTATAATGAATTTTCATTAAAAAAGACTTGTTCCGTATAGCAAAACCACTATAGAGAAGAAATTGTACGGTCCCCTCATACTGGTTATAAGGAGGTGTGACTGTATACGCTTAATTGTGAAAATAAGTTTTGCATATAATATGTAATGCGTAATATGTAATTCGATCATGCGAACAATTTAGGTTCACGCTAATGTTTCTATGAATCGCTTAGTTAGTGCAATCGGCGTTTTATGGTGTTTTGTATGACACCTTTGCCTAGGGAATGGTATCACTGCCTGAGTGACGCGTTTGCCTGTAACAAATATATACTCAATCATACAAACAATGCTCGAGGCCCAGATATCAGTTTTATATAGATGTTGCAATTGCTTCACATTAACTCCATCTAAATAATTATCCAATGTATTCTTGAATGAATCAATTGCAACGGAACCCACCACCTGTTCCACCTGTTCCACTTACCGAAAATCCTCTTTAAGAAAATGGTTGCCATTTCATTAGTTGCGATCACTAATTCAGTAGTTTGAAACAGTGTCCCTTCGTTATAAAATGGAATATATCGTGTGATTCCTAGCTTGCCATCATAAAATGAAATTCATTGCCAGTATAATGGGATAATCACCATGCATGGAACATACGTAAAGCAATGCAGAAATGCGGTTACATATCCCCCAAGTACACAGAAAATACAGCCTCCTTCCTCTAATTGTTTCTCTTTAACTATTTTTCTTTGTAAACATTTACATTGTTGCACATGGAAATGCTTTGTGGTGCACTTTGCGGAGGAGTGGATGCCGATAAAGGCGCTTCAACCGCCACATGAGCATGCCGTAATATGGTGTTCGTTGCAAATCAAAGTAAAGACGGACGTGTTTGAAAAGTTGTTAGCAAAGAAGGGGCGTAAAGGGTTTTGGCATCACTTGAAGCAATCATCTCCTTCAGCCAAGCGCGTGTAATCGAACGATAAGCCCCAGCGGAATATGAATTTCGATTACGGCAGGCACATTTGGGAGCTGTTTGTGGATGCCCTAGGCCCCTCAACACTCGTTTATGCAACGATAACTGACTTAGATAGGCATGCTTACGACCTTACCATGCCTCCTATAAAATAAGTTCACAAATACCACTTACATATATGTATACAACATTCACGAAGAAAACCACTCCTCGAGATGATCACTAGCTTTTTAAGACCCACTTTTCTTGTCGCAGTTATTAATTATTAAATTAATTATCTGGTTTGGACATATGCCATAACTCATTTTCTATTATAGTCATCGGTTTTAACGAGCAATATGAAAACACCCATTTCGCGGAAGATTTATTGTTACTGCATATGGCTAATAAGCATGATGGCATATTGTTATAATAAAAAGCATACGACAAATTGATATGTTATGCTCCAGTGCATAGAAGTACATCGTATATTGATTATTCAAACATCTTTGTATGTATGACAAGTAAAATCTTACCAAAACCAAATAAACTAGACTTTCCGGACACCCTGAATTTAAATGTGTTGATCCGAAAAGTGCACTTGTTTATATATTCTGTAACTTTTCAAATTCTGCCACGCTTTCATCTTCACCACTTCTCCTTCTATAAAAGTAGAGCTATGTCTTATCAGAATATAAAAACAGGTCTAGGATTTGGTGGTGAAGCGAAAAATGCCAACTGGGTGTGTATTGTGAAGGAGAAGGATTGGGGTGTTTTTGCAATAAAGAAAGTGCAGCCTATTTCGCTTATCATTGGACTGAAACGGTCAACGGAAGTTGATGTCGATATAAGCCACAGGGCTCTGGGGAAAAGGCCACAAACATCATTATAAACAGGCTCATTGGCAGCCATCAAAATGTTGACGGCTGCAATGTCACTTTTCGATTTGATTTTTCGCTCGCCTGGCTCTCACTCTTCACTCACATTTTCCAACAAACCTGACCACCATCCATGCGATGGCTCAACTTTGATGGACATGACGCGAGCTGAGATTGCATCTTTTCGGCCGGCGTTTTTTTACTTTTTTGCTTCTTCTCAACAACAAAAAAATCCGGATCAATCGGATTTCCAAGTGCATTCCAAAGCCAGCCACTACTTTCTGGTTCGCACAGCAACACCGATCGATCTTCCATCTGCTTTTTATAATTTCTCGCCTAGCTATCCTCCGCTATGTCTGTAAGCTGCAAATGTCGAACAATGCACTCCATCAAGTCTTGTCACAATCGAATACTTGCTGTAAATGGGAGCAAAAACCATTATTGGCTATATACTATTAGCATTTCCCAAACACGTTGGCTGCATAAAGAAATTTAGTGCTGCAAGATTGGAGCACCATATAGCAAATTCTTAATTTGGGGAAATGAAACATGATCCATGTAAATATTGCTACAAAAACCTCTAAAATCTGGCTCTTTGAAATTAAACATGCACTGGCTTGTATATAGCTGTTTCAGTCCAATGCTCATGGAATAGTATTGGCATAGCCGTTTTCAGTTTGGACCATTGGCAAGGTGTTGAAATCACACTCTAGGGTTCCTGATAGACTATATACACCTTTGGTAGTCTGTTTAAGTGCTATAGCATGCATAATGTATTGAATTAAATGCATGCAGAAACACTATACGAAAGTATTGGCAGAAAAGGAAAGGTTATAACTATGTATTAGGAATATTTGGAATAGTTGCATGTGCATATTTTCAAAATTTGTGATGGATCCGTGGTGCAAAATGTAAGCACTGGAACGTTTAGTTGTTAATTTATAAGCAGAGAATACTTATGTTGAATTCAATAAGAGATACTGAGCAATGAATTTCCTACTCTTTTTATCATGTCTTATGTGCAGGTGATAAGAATGGATCTATTGGTTTTAACATCTGACCTTTGTTTCCCAGTGCTGAAAGGGAAGAGAGAACGTTGGGAGTTTGTCGTGTTATCTTGAAACCACTGCATCAAATGTGACAAAATTTATGAACTGACCGTTAATACAACATATATCAGAAATAACGGGGCTATATGCAAACTCATTTTTGTATGCTATATATGTATGTATACAAACACATTGTTCTGTGGGAATTAATCTACCAATTAACTGTGATATCTTATTGAAAAGATTAATAGGTTGTTCTGACGTTATGCATGGGCAATGTTGCCATCGTTGAAAGGAAATATTTTCTGTTGGCATAACATATTAGGAATGAATTTATTGAGGCAATCGCCTATTATAACCAAATCGCGTCACGCCCACGCAAGTTAGATAATTTTTCGCCAATGTCTATGTAGGCCTGTCTAGTGTAGGTCTACTGTTACAGCATATTGGTGTTCGCGTCGCAAACCAAATTCCCATCCAAATAGAGTCTCAGTCTCATTATTGATCGGTCTGCACTTGCTTAAAAAAAGAATGAAAATCGATGTTTTACTTTATTGAGCGACGTCAATATAAAATGTCTAGCGCTAGTACTTGCCAATATACATATATGACATTGGTGTTTTGCTTTGCAGCAATCGGCTGTCGAGATTTTCGCTGCAGCAACAATCTGTGCATTGATGGAGATTTAATTTGCGACAATGTTAACCACTGCGGCGACAATTCGGACGAGTCATCATATGCATTCTGCAGAGGTAAACCACACTTCATATATTCAAATAATAATCATTACAATATGTATGTATCATTCAACAGAACAAAGGGTATTTAATGTACTTGCATGATAATGTCAATTGCTTGATAATGTGATGATTCACCACATATGGTAAAATAAGATGTTTCATTGTGGACACAAGGAATAAACAAGCTACATCAACACTTAATTCAACATTGAAACCCATGTTAGGCGCCGTTGAATGTCATTTATAAAAACTGCCGAAGACAACCAGTATTGTGCACCCTTGTTCCCAGACATGCACAAAGGCCATATGTCGATCTGCCAGACTTCTGTCATAGACAAGTGTATATAGCGATGATGACCTTATTAAAAAACAGCAACAACCGAAAGGAAGATGTGTAAATAAATGGAATTGAATGAAAGATTGTCAATATTATTAATGAACAGATTAATCTGTTAATTGTTCAAGAAATATAGAGTTTTGTATGTTATTAATTATTAAAAGTATAAATGAAATACTAATACGTTTTGGTCACAAATTCGGTGACAAATAAACAAAATGTATTTGCATATCTATAATTAAAATAACACGGGCATGTAAGTGATTTTGAAAATATGATCACCACAATAAGCAACTCCAGTAATATGCATTTATTTTCCTTTCTATATGCTGTTCGTAATTCAAGTTTTTTGGCAACGTCAGTCTGCATGAACAGTAAAAATATTTTCTGTTTACACTGCAAAATATCGACTTTAAATGCTATTTAGAAAATAGGGGTTCGAAATTTCAATATACGTTTTTATGGGCCGGCACAGTGGGAACACTGGAAATAGCAATCAGTCATGAAATATACACATAGGGTAGAGATATCAATAGTATTGCTCAATTGATTGTAGTAATAATAATTGTTGTCAAAATTTGACGATTTTCAGAAGAAGGCTCAGTGGGGAAAGTATTGGGACTTGAGGTGACAGTGTTCATCGCAGTCATTGTGAGTATCTTCATAATGAGCTTCGTTTTCGTGGCAAGCGTGGCCATTTGCCTTTTCCGACGACAAAGGCAACGTCAGGCACAGGCAGCCCACAATGCATCACCTCCAACTTACCCATGTAAGTAAAAAAAAATAGCAGCTACAAATAACTGTTCAAAATTTACTTAGATACAAGCTCCTCATCAGGTCCTATTTGATCTAAAATTCATCTTCGAAGATTAAAATCACGACTTCTGAATTTGAAATCGCATCATTCCTATTATGTTTTAAAAATGAATAAGTTTTATTTCCGCCAGCTATATCTTCAATTTGAAAGCAATTATTATTTTGTTTCTGCTTCGATCGTTCGCTTTCTTATATTTTAATTTCGTTGTCAAACATCGCATGATTTCTATGATAAATCATTTTTGTTCGTTTCATGTAAACATTATTTCTTTATTCTTATGTTTTCGTTTCGTTTCTTTGCAAGAATAAAATTTATTTGTCTTTGTTTCTTTTGTTGTTTTTTTATTTTTCATTTTTTTGTGTGTGCATGGATGTGACAGAGGAAAAAGCTGCATTGGAGAAATTTATAGCTATATTCTTACTGCAAATACCAGTTTTATAGCTCATATTCAGACTAACTTACGCTCCTGCAAATAACACCTGAATATCGATTTATTTTACGTACATCATAAACATACTGTGTATACATGTATATATACATTACTAATGCTCCAAGGTGCGATCACATATCGAGCCCGAAGAGCTGCAAGAGTTGAGTAGAAATCGGCGCTTGCTTCATAAATATACATGTATTTTTGAAGGCAATTTGGTTAGGAAATGATCGATACGAGTGTAATTAGCCATTCATATTGATTTGTTCAATTAATGAGGCCGCCCGTTTAATTGCACTGCTTCACCTTGCCACAGCATGTGTTTCCTTTCCTCATCAAACCAGCTCCCAAATGCATCATTTGCATCATAAAGACTATCATTACAGCAAATTTGAATCTGCCAAATACACCTCAAGCACAATTTCCATAAAATCACCACCGAGATCAATACACGCATTAGAAATGTACCTAGGTTTGTTATTATACTACAGCAGGATTAATGGCAGCCATCTTTAATCTCAATCTTATAGGCGACAGCTCTTTCTGGTCTACATATATTCAGAGCTGGAACAAAGAGAATATATGGTAGATTCTGCAACATATATATTACACTGTATTTCATTTATAACACAATATATACAGGGTGTCCCATCTTATGAGAGCCACTCGAATATTTGGCAGCCTATGAGAACTTCGATAAATTTGATTATGGACCCGGATAGGAACTGCACCTTGGCGATTTCAAATATGATACTTCCGGTGACCTTGAACGTTTCTGTCAAGGACATTGAAATCGCACCTTTTTAACCGTTGCGTTTACATTGTCAGTTCCAATTAAAAAGTTGATCGCAAGGATGAGATTAGTCTAAAAACGTAATTGGTTTTGTTATTTAACGTGTCTGTGATTTCATATGAAATGTTTTGCCAGTGCAATGTTGATGCACTGCCGCATGGCTCTGCGGCATAGCAGTGAAACCAAACTACGGGTCGCTTTTGA
>JAVBJR010000265.1:0-2741 GCA_031546965.1 Dysgonomonas sp. | reverse complement strand
GTCGACGCGAATGAAATGTAGTCTTATTATCAATGCAAACATTTTATTGAAGCATAAAACAATAATCAAGAATACACCATTTCTGTACTATGATCAGATCGCCGCTGTACGGTAGTGAGCCGCATTCACACGGTGATTGATTTACTTGACCCGCCGATGTACGGTATTGCACCGTATTCACACGGAGTGATCATTGGACCTGATGCACAGCTTGAGAGCGTGATCACCAGAATGACGAATTAGCATGGGCGCGTGCCCTTTTTATACCCGCGGAAAGGTGAGGGAGCGCCCTCTAACGGAATTTAAGAAGAAGTACAAAAGTAGGCCGACGACAGAGTGACGTTCGGATGACGTCATATTTAAACGACGACAGCGCCACGTGGCGTTAAAAGAGAGAAACAGTGACGTCATCACTAAAGGTGACGCGTTTAAGAGGGCGGATCGACGGGATCGTCACAATACGTTTTGACACGCTGCGGTTTTTTTATGTTCACGGATGTTGTTCGAAAAAACCACTATTTACGGGGGAAAACGAGAAAACGCCTTTATTAGCCAAACTCAGTACTCCTGATTACATTAAAATCTTCTGCTACAACACTTCGATTTTAATAACTTCTGACTAGTTTATTGTTTTCTTTAATTTAATTGCATTTATTAATTACTTGTATCAAAACAAATGGCTAAGGCTCACCTAGTTAGCAGTTGTTGTGCTGGCCAACAGATGGCGCCGTGGAATCAGGATAAGGTCTATTGCGTACAAATTTGCTGTGTACATGTATTATTATAATTAAAGTATATAATATCAAGAAATTGTTTTTTTTACAACGTAATATGAATTGAGATGTTGAAGTTGGCTTTTTGCAAATGATGACCTAAAATTTAGATTAAAGAATGCTGTATAAACACATAGCCTTAAATTCCTTAAATATATACTACATAATTATAAATTCGTGACGTCACACTCGTAGTTGGCCATTGGCCAGACACTATTTACAACAGCTACAACGCTCTACCATGAGGTTTTGGACTAGTTTTGCAAATTACCAACAGTTTCCCAATTCTCAAAATTAAACTTAAACTAGTAATTAGAAAAAGAGGAATTTCCTACTTGTTTATATAATTTAATTATTCTACCAAAAATCCCAAAACTCATTTGTCTCCTGCATGGTAGTATACATTTATCAAAAAGTGGAAAAAGTAGCAAAACCTTATCAGATTTATATTACATTATCATGAAAATAATCACAAGTATTGCACACCTATCAGATATTTGCTGACATCATTCAAGAGATAAAAGAAATATCAAAATTGTTTTAAAAATCGCTTTTCAAAATGGAAGCTAACACAGCCTCGAAAAAAACCATTCGGCTAACATTATGACGAAAATAAGTTTATTTGAAAAATTATACATCCCAAAATATATTCAAACGATTAGAAAAATGGATTGTTGACACAGTTGGCAGGACTCTCCGCTAGAGGGCGGAGAATCGCGTCCCATCTAGCCAATACTGCATGATTCCGGTTTGTGGATGCTGGAAAATGATGTCACAATTCTCGCTAAATCTGCGATAGCTGTTTTCTTTACTCCGGTGTGAACCTGTTGAACTGTGCAAACATATTTACAGGATGTCCCATAAGAATTGATTCATAGAGAAAATAATGAATAATAGCAATTCACCGGCTTTTAGGCACGTACACAATGTGCTACTCAACAATATGTCTGCCATATTGGTCGTGATATACATATACCAGTTAATGTTGGTACAAACGTCAATAATGCGTTGTCAAAGCCGGAAATCCAGAAATTGTACTGTGTGATTATGATGTCAGTGTCCCTCTATATGGGATAAATTAAAAATGTATAGTATTTCGAATTGAAACTGGAGTCTTTGAAATTTATTAATTGTAAATATTAGACAAAGTTTTAATTTCTGATAATAGGCGCTAATAATTAATTAAGATAAGGTATTATAAGGTTTTGGAAAAGAGTCCTCTGCAATTGTAATTTAGAAATGGAGCAAATTTTAAGTGACAAGGGCGTGCAGAAAAGTTAAATTAAATAAACCAGTATACTCGGTATACATAATTATGATGGCCATTATTCAGTGTGTGCATGTGTACCTTTTGCACAAAATATATATAATATGGTATTTCACTCTCTTATCACGTTCGATTTTAAATTGGATTTTATGTGTGACACTGTAGAATCATGGAACCATCTCATGGAATCATTACACCGGATAACCAGAAATACAAAAATGGGAATCATATAAACCCAAATAGATCTATATTTTGACACTTGATCTGGTGAAATAATATGCTGAGCAAGTAGGCTACGTACACGTGTACAATATTGTGCAATACGTGACCATTGGTTCGAAACGAAGTAAACAAAATACTGGTATATGTCAGCTAAACATATTCAGCGTTCAAATCAAGGTTTGAAAATGTTTCTGTACAAAATAGAATACCTATACTTTTTTGCATTCATTGTCTCTTTCCTGCATAAAGTTTATACTGGAACAATGATGTTCTTAAGAATATCTGCATAAAAGATGCACTATAGGGCTTATTCACGTGACGTCACAACCGCGGCAGCTGCCATTAAGTTACCAAAAACGTTCGAATTTGCATAGGAAAAGCGCATTTTTGCGTCATTCCGAGCAAAAAATAGCGTTTAAGATCGAAAAACTTACCGATTTTGTGACCAAAAGCTTTCCTCCATTGTTAACAATTAACAC
>JAVBJR010000394.1:0-9876 GCA_031546965.1 Dysgonomonas sp. | reverse complement strand
GTTGTTCCCTGCTGCAGAAACCTTCACCATAGGAGCATTCTGTCTGTAAGAGGCAGAGCGTCAAACATATTTACTGCAGAAATTTCTCATCTGTAAAAGGTTTTCACCAAAGTAACAGCAAAAATCATAGATGTAACGGGTAGTGAATTTCCTGTTATACTAAAGAATAAAGGAATATTCAAGCCATTTCCATTTAAGGTAAGGAAATTTAAAACTATTTGTAGCGATGGGCCATGGACAATGATAAATGTAATAACTAGGGAGTTACTTCGATACGGCTATCTAGCAATGAAACGCGTGCTAACTTTTCACTTGAAAACACTAACTACCGTAAAGTGCTGTAATAGTTTACTGGGGAGTTTATTTGGTTTTTTGCTTTTTTGGCCCTCAATCGAGAAATCCAAATAATTTCCCCTACGCAAATAATTTCCCCCTCAAAATTTTAAGAGATAATAATCGACCCTCAACCTGATTTATGGTCAGTATAACATTGAAAACCGATGTTGCCTAGTATCAGGATTTGGCCCAGGGTCAAACAAAACTAACTTACAACTCGCATTGAGGTTTTAGGAGATGTTTAAATTCCTCTAGCCTAATAATTTCCCCAGGGGAAGTTATTTGGGAGGGAACTAATACAGCACTTTACAGTAATATTGATCTGCACTGGAATTGATATTTAAATATTGGAAGTAAGAATAAAATCTCATCTCGTACAAAGTCGGTCTTTAATCCAAAGATGCTGTAAAGTGAAATATTCTCAGCAAACCTTTACTTTTACTTTAAATTTAACATACATTGACAGCCGTATTTTGTTGTTGGATATAGAGAGATGGGAGCCTCTCATGTGCTGTGTTCATTAACACTAACTGCATTATGTGCCGCCTTGTCATATTGCACAACTGATTACAAAGATACTGAAGCCATGATTCATGAATATGAATACAACAATTTAAACATGAAGGAATCACCCGAATATATACCTGCAATGAGATATCGACAACATTTAAAAGACAATCCCACAGTAATGCGAAATGCTACAGAATTGAAAGCAAGTATGGAATTCACTCCGAAGAAAGTGATACAAGCATTAAAAGCTCTAGCTGTGGAGTTCTATATGACGTCGGCTGCAATTGTTACTGAGCGACGATTTGGTAATTTCACCGTTCCATAATTACTCTTGCTACTTTATGCATACTACCTAGTTTGATTACTGTTAGCATGTGGGTTAAGATGAGCATTAAATTTTCTTATATGCCTTCGGTGTGCCACTGATGTAACATTTTCTACAAAAGTATGTTATTATACTCATGCAGTTGGATGATTTAAATATGGAAATTATTAAGCTCTCCTATCTTAACCTCAATCTTCAGTAACTAATCTATTACCTATCCATATTTACAAGTATATTTCATATGTTTAGAAACATACAGATATCATAATGCATCTAACACGTAAAAACATTCTGTAACCCTTGTGCCCAACATAATGACGAAAATTACAACTACTGTTTGATTGATTATCCCCTCTCCCTGGAGGTTTTTAGTGCGCACCACATTGCATAAGTTTAGAAACGTGGCATTTCATCACCAGATGACATTTTTCCAATTGTCTAATGTCCATGAGGCAAACTTCTTGGCCCAGTTGATTCGACAACGACATTGTTTTCTATTAAGGAAAGGTTTTATATTGGGAACTCGACCTCGGAATCCCATTGTGTTCAAATTTCTCCATGTTGTCATTTTGGATACAGACCGATGCAATCATCTTGGCCACAGTTGAGAGTAGATTTGAGCAGATGAGATGCGTTGTGACATCACAATTGCCCTCAACTTCCGTTTATCACGTTGTGTTGCGACAATAGGTCCTCCACATAGTTTTCTGCTGCGATTAATCTGGCCACCACCTTCTATGCCTTTTAAGCACTTTGATATTGTAGATTTCGGTCTCCCTACTTCAACTGCAATACAGTTCAATGATTTTCCACTTTTTCGCTGTACTGAAATTCTAACGTACTCCATAGCAGTCAGTTCTAGTCCTTTCCCAATTGCAACATGCCTGGACTAAATTTTGCTACAGATATGTTGGAGTATTTATGTTTCCAAAGTTTAGAAACACAAATGCCACGTTTCTAAACTTATGCAACACTGTGCTCATAAATAAGCCCTCAGGGAGAGGGGTGTAATCAATCAAACAGGAAATCAAATAGTTCATATGTAAGAGCAATGAAAAAATTTCTTTTAGCATTCAAAATTTCTGTCATCGCGTTGGTCACAAGGGTTACAAAATGTTTTCATGTGCGAGATGCATGATGATGTCTGTAAGTTTCTAAACTTATGAAATGTACTTGTACATTAACAAAGCACCCTGAAACGTGGAGTATTAGCCATAACCTATACATGGGGGAGGGCACTTTCTAAGTGCGGAGTATACACAATGGTGTCATGTACTACATGAATATGGTTCATACACAAGGATGAATATGTTCAGTTGCTAAATGCATCATAGAGCACATATTTCCAAAATTGTTGTTAAATGCTTAAGGTGGGGGGGGGGACATTGTGAATTTCGCCCTCATCGGGTCATACAAATGTACGTACCTTGAGGCCAAAACATGAAAAGGCATCAAGAAAAAATACTTATGGAAAGCTTGAATCCTGCTTTTTCCAAATCCGTTTTGTTTTTGTCAGTGCGTTAGTGGATTCTGTGGGAATTAAATTGTGAATGTTGGTAAAAAGTATCCGGTTTATGGCCTTGGGCAAACTTGCACAGGCGTAATTTCAATAGCAGAAAAATCATATTTTCACAAAAAGATTCAGCATCTTCTTATCTATTTATTATTTTCAACCGTTTTTTTCTTTTGTGCATCCTCATGTTGTGCTTTTAATTATTAATGGACAAAATGCAGCCATTAAAACGCAAGAGTGTGTGTGGCTGGGTGCCAAAAGTATATTTTTCCGTTAATAAAGGCCTATCAGATGGGTTGTGTGCTTCCCAACAGCACATACTGAATAATACTTTGTATTAATGAAGGTATAGAGAATATTCCATCAGATTGACTGGAGAACTAAGCACATAAAATTTTATTTGGTTTCTGCCTACAAAATTATCTAAGTTGGGCTTTAACAATACAAAACTGGACAGAAGTGCAACCCATCTTACAAAAAGAAATATTGTGATTGGGTGAGAAATTCATGCCCCACACACATTCTTGTTTAAAAGCAAAATTCAGAAATGTTAAAGTAGATGTCAAGATAAACATCAACTGTGATCGTGGATGCTAATGAGAACAACATTTCTCACCTTGATCGGCAGCACCTTCTTCTCACGTCCCCATTGAACCAATTGTCCCTGGTATTCTTCCCGGAACCTGGTCTGCATATCATGCATAAACCTTTGACGATATCAGAACCGCCTCTCAAGACCAGATTTTCCAACTTTGTCATTATCTGACTTTGCCCCACTTGGAATGTCCCGTAAGAACATGGCCGACGTCAAGGGAGACAAATCATCAGGATCCTCTGCAAGATAAGTAAGGGGTCTAGCATTTACAGTGTCTTCAACATCACAGAGAACTGTGCACATTTCTTTGAAATGGAGGATGGCTGTTCCAAGAGTTCTTAGGAGCAGATTCTTTACTATCCTAAGCAGGCGCTCCCACCGTCCGCCCAATTAGGCGGCATAAGGGGGCTGTTAAAATGCTGATGGATTTGGGCTGCCATGTAAACAGTCGTGATATGTTTCCAGTCAAGCATGCGAAAGGCATTGTCTGTTTCAGTAAAATTAGTGCTGTTGTCCGTACATATTACTGAAGGTCTCCCTCGTCTTGTGATGAATCTTGCGTCAGCCTCGTAGAAACCCGTCAGTGCTCGGAGAGGGTAGTAACTCTAGATGCATAGCTCAGTACACAGCACAAGTGAATGAACAATCCAGACTTTGCTGATGTACTTCAGATAGAGTGGTCCTGCCAAATCGACCTGTTACTTCATAGACAGAGTCATCTTCCACCTGGTAAAGTTACACAGTGCCTTCACGCTGACAAATGTTTCTCTTTGGACCACACGCATTACAGTGCCTGCGCACTCAGTTTTCAAGGGATATGGTTAAGCATCGGAATTTGACCTTTACGTCTGGGCCACCTGCTTACCCATGCCACCAACTGCACAATTGTGGAATATTCAGAGAACCTCCTCACGTACAATGGTCTTTCTTTCTGACCCTGCACAAGTGTGACAGTGACCTTCCTTCTTTCAGAAGCAACAGTGGCCTCAACAATGATGATATCCTCTAAAAGCTATTCTATTTCACCTTACTCTTTGCGCAACCACACAGGTCCCCACTATCGGGAGATAAGTAGCTGCTTCGGGCTGCAACCGCGAGATGGCAAATCTGCTGGGTTGGCCACTTCTGGAATATGGTTAACAGGAGGATTCCCTTGACATATGGTTGGCTGTTGAAGATGACATTGCTGACTATCTCCCATTGGTCATACCGTTGCCAGCCCTTTCCATTGGCTGGCCGGTATGACGTCACACTTAGACATGCGACATGCGTGCATAACTGTACAACCGTGTCCTCTGGACGCCCTTTGCTCTATGGGAGCATGGGAAAGTTGCTCTTAGGCGTGAGAAAGTGAGAGCCAGGGAATATATCCGTTACAACTACAACTTTGTGCTCTATATTTACGAGTGCTTCCATTTTCCAGCTATGTTAGAACTGCCCTGGATTTCTAAAAAAAACGTTCATTATGTATCCCCTTTTCCAAGAAATCTCAAAAGCACACTGGACCACTTGCAGCCTGTTGTCACTGCGACCCTCCATTAAGTACGACCTTGACCTCAAATATCGGAGTAAACATTTTAAAAGCTAGTGTACTAACATTATTTCTTTGCAAAGGCAATTTTGTTAGCGAATTCGTTTTATAGTACCAATTTAACATGGTGGCCAGCCGAATTTTTAAAAATATTCGTTACAGTGAACATTTCTCTAAAAAGACGTTGGTTAAGAGAAGGTTTGATGGTATTTTTTTCATAAGGGTGGCGACGGCCCAAATGTACGTATGGATGTCTTATAAATGAGTTCAACATTGTTATAATAAAGATAAATGTGGTTAATACTCCAGGGTTGCTATCACATAAGGTTTGCTAGTACTCAAGGTATCTGGGCAATGGTTTAATATTACAATTTAGAGAACATTGCACGAGAAATGGTGCGGGAAATTGAGATTGATTGGGAAATTAATCCATTTTATGTTCTGCTTGGCGAGCCGTTCATTGATTATCAAATCGATGAATTTAACGAGCACACTTTAGGAATAGTTCTTCTGACTTCTGAGAAATTGGAACACATGCGTATGGTAGGAATTTTGCTTATTAATTAGAAAGCACTCATTATATTTTGCACATGTAGTATGAATATATATGTTTGAGCATCGCATGATTTCTAAGCTTGTTTTTGAGTACTCAGATCCGGCTATCCCTGGTCACATGACTAAACTCCTTTATCCCTTTCCCATCGCACATTCGTAATTCTACATGATGTGCTGGACCTTTGACCATTGGTCAGTGTTTTCCAAACCATTTGCAATGCTTTGTGTGCGGTTACCCAGCCCTTACAGGTGAACTGACATGGTTTTGTAGAGTACCCTGAAATATGACCTACATTAAGAAAAACCATGAAGAATGCAATTGTTGCAAAAAATCTCTGTGTTAGTAGCAATTAAAGCTTGCTGAGTAGGAGGTCGGGATTGCATAAGAGGACCTACCAACTAAACCCATTGAGGACGGAATTAAAACATTTGTTCCAATTGCTGAAATTTTGTGCTGTGCAAATTGTTCATGGTTAATTAAAACCCTTATTACCTGTATTCCTAGGGTATACATTGGTGACAGAAAAGAGAAAACATAACAGTCTCAAATAATGAAATACAACGGAATCTCCCTAAAGCAGCACTAGTATATAGTGGTGACGTTTTGTATTCCAGAACTATAGTACTTTAAAGGTATATCCATAAGTGTCACATAAAAATGCCTAGGTGGGTTTTCTCATATCAATACGCAGCGTTATAATGAGGAGGTGAAAATGGCAAATATTTTAGTTACGTAATACTTGAACGACCCCTACCCACAGAGAAAGAGTTGAAAATGACAGTTAACAACAACCGCTCCAGGAAGCGGATGTAACTACAAAGTTAGCACTAAAAGGTTATGATAAATTAGAGTGAAGCTTTGGCTACATTTTCACATGAAGCATATCCTAATTCAACATGTAGTTAAGAACATATTAAATACTTAAGAAAATCAGAATTGCTGATACCATAAGGCATCCAAAGCCCTTACTTAACGGGCTAATTATCCTGTCAAAGTCTGCTTTTATAGATATGCCTGTTTACGAGTTCTCGAACCTTCCAAACTCTCATCAAGGTCCCGACCTACTTTGATAGGTATCTTTAGAGAGGGAAAGCTGGAGTACGGTAAACACCAACACTAATTGATGGTCCCAACATCTAGGGTGGTATTGAGGTCGTGTAGGGAAAAGGTATTGTTTGGAGCACTACAAAGACATGCACATGTGTCAGCACATATGTCCAAGAATACCCCTTACATAAGTGAAGTTTCAGGGTACCTTCCAAAACTGTCTCTTCAACTTTAAAGCGTTTGCAGCCCTTAGCTAACTTCTTGCATGGGCTAACGTAGAGAGAAGAGTTAGGGCAGATGCTCTTGTGTGTTTTATTGGGCCTCAAAAGATCCTTTGTGCCGTTTGTTAAGTTAGTGTCTATTTTATAGTATAATAATGGATACATGAATTCGATTGTTGGACCATGTTTCATATAGGTGATTAAGTATATGCGGACAGGTTATGTGGACAGATACGTCTTCATTGGAAAGTGCTTTCCAAATTTGATACCAAGACCTTTACCTTGTCATGCACCTCATATTTGGATTCTACCTGTGGATGTACACAAATGGATAAACGCTGACTATGTTAACATTTACGATTAGTACATGATAGCACGCAATTTTTAAATGTATTTCTAGTAACTTAATGCTTTACTTTCTGGATAGAATTCTGTGAAGGCAACACAAAAGGAAGTGTCACTGAATTTGATACAGCGCACGAAAAAGAATGCTTGGATGGCACTTCCAGTTATGAGAATGCGAACTGATAAAATTCTGGAAATTGAGATTTATCCAAGAGAGAAACTATATGGAGTTCTGAGAAACTTTACATTAATATTTCAATTTTTTGGGGTGCGTTATTTGTCTGTCAATGTTATTAGTTCCAATGATATTTGACATTGTTTTGTCTTATAATAGGAAAAACAATTCAGTCATCTCATATCCCACATTAGAGCACAATTCCTTAACCAGTCCAGATCCATTTACAATTGCTTGCATTGCCCAATAGAATATAGTAGTAGTAGTATTATTTATTTCTTGCCTATGTAGGCATAGAAAGAGATACAAATATTCCAACATACAACTTACTCCTAACCCTCCATAACCCTGCGTATGTCAACATAACATCAATACAAACATAAATATAAGTAAATAATAACTAAATAATTAAATAACATAAATTAGAAATAAATTAATATGAAATAAATGAATAAATAACTCACTAAAACAAATACCCACCACTGATGTTGAACTAACTGGTGATGCTGCCTGTGTAATTGATGTTGAATCTTAATTGTTAAGGGTCTATGGTGTTGTAGAATCATTGTGTGCACCTTCTGTGTGCGCTACAAAGGGGTATTATGTTTGCATTCTGTCATGTTTAATTTTGCTTGCATGGGTTTGATTGCAGAAACTTTGATACGTGGATTTAAAGAATGGACAGCTGACTGGATTAATAGGTACTATATTTCAGTTTTTGAAGGAATACTTGCAATTTAAGTATGTATATAAATTTTTTAAATCAATTTCACTTATGCTTTCCACTGATTAACGTATATTCAAATCTGGCAGGACATATGTTTTGGTTTTGTAGGAGGGATATTCAGTATTTGATACGGATTGGTCCATTGATGTAAGCAACTAGATATGTGCAATCTTAGAAATGTTTTGGCAAACGATCGATAATGCTCTAGGTGGCATAAAAAATACTTAGATACTTTGAACACAAAACAACTATTCAAAACGCTAATATGAATACCGTACTTTTCTGCAATTTAACTGATTTCCGGTTTTCAATTAGAATGTGCTGTAAGAGGAGTACAATATTGGAGAAATACAATTGATAAAGTTTGCAAAAGGTGTGGGATATCCGACGAAAGTATGGGTCATATGCTGAGATTTTTTCCTAGTGGTGTGGTAAATTGGGGAGTGATTGGAGTCAAACGGATCTATTAAGTGAGGATATGGAGGGTGTTTAATTGCTTAAATTACTTAAAATAGCGTTCCTCAGGACCAGAACCTTCCCATACTACGAAATATTCAAGGCAACCACGTCTACGCCGGCAGTCCGGAACCTCCTTTACCAAATAGAATAGCTCACCAGCAACAGTTATCACAGGAGGAGCCGGTAGCTGGTGTCCGGATTTGGAATTGGGATAGAAAGGTTCCAGAAGGGATGAATGGAACACATCACGTATGTGGAGATGTGAAGGTAAGGACAGGCGGAAGGCAACATCATTAATCTGTTCAATGATTTCGAACGGACTCAAGCGAAGGTGATCAAGCGTGGGACAAGGCCGTGGAGTGGAAATAAGGCGACGAAGAAGCCAAACTTTGTCACCAACATGGAAAGTGCACTCTTGACGATGACGGTCATCCCGTCTCTTGTAGGCAGCCTGCGTCGGCGATGTTTAGGAACAACTGACTTTGAACAGCTCCAATGTGATCTATGTACTCTGTACCAGCTGGAATGTTCTCATGATTAACACCACCAGGGAAGACTAAAAGGTCAGCACGAGGATGATGGCCAAATAGGGCACAGAATGGAGTAAACTTGGTAGAGGCATTATGGGCGTTGTGCAGGGCAAATTCCGCCTGAGGAAGGTACTTCATGCAATCAGACTGCTGGTGATTCACGAAACAGCGAAGATATTGTTTCAAGGTCTGATTACACCTCTCGGTCTGACCATCAGTTTCAAGATGAGTATCAGAAGCTAAGTTATGTGAGATCCCCAAACGGCAGAGAACCACCGTCCAAAAACGAGATGAAAATTGAGGTCCACGGTCAGAAACTAAGCTGTCAGGCAGACCGTGAAAACGGAAGATGTTGGCGTTGGGATGAGGCAAGACAGGAGCAGGCTATGGACGAGTCTGAAGACGCAAATATGTAAGCTCGGCGATCAACATTTCCCGTTCGGAACGTATGGCTTGAATTTGACTAGCTGCTTCAGCCATGACAAAAATATTGCCCCACTATCTTTCTGTCAGACTAGGATCTTCTGGGAAGTGAGGTAGGTAATCCACCACCAGAAAGTGCAGCACAGGAGCAAGAACAGGGATACCTTTGATGAAGCGAGGTTAAAGATATTGGTGCAGTGTGGAAGGCTGCACCAGTATTTATACCCAGGGAGTATATGGTTGCAACCTATTTAACCTTAGACTGCGGATATTATTGGCATTGGGACAGAGCAGGCAAGGACTGTGATGCAATGTCGTCAAAGGTCAAGACGCACTGGTTGACCTTAGTCTGAGAAGCACTGACCAATGACTGGTTCCTGACAGGTTGCGTCGGAAAGCAAGGCCAGGTTGCGCTTACAGAAAAATGTTATCAACCGCGTGTCGGTTGTGAAGAAGACAATTTAGAATGCGTGTTTAGTCCCAGTTGTTGTTTAGTTTGGCGTAAATAAGGTGGTTTATCTAATCAATGCAGAAAAGTTTTTCTGGAATCTAGCAGTGAACATGTGTTGTTATTTCAGTGTAT
>JAVBJR010000673.1:0-6976 GCA_031546965.1 Dysgonomonas sp. | reverse complement strand
TCAGGGCTAGACCAGCAATTAATACTGTTTATAGGCCCCTGGATTTTGTGGAGACCTGGACAAATGGGGGGGGGCCTTTAATCCTATTAAGCCCATTGCTTGACCCAATTATCCCTGGGTCTCCTTTGTCCAGGCCAGGTCTCTACAAAATCTGGGGACAGTATGGAATGGAAACTCCAGCCAAACGATGCGATCGATGTGTGAGGAAAAACAACCCGGGAACTTGTGACTGAGCTAGCGCAGTAAATATTCAATTTATTGGATAACACCAAAGGTACGTGTGTTCTGCGACACAATTTAGATGGTACTATCAAAATATAACCGTTGAAATACTTCGCGTAAGTCCATTATGGAATACGACAAATAATAGAACAGCGGTGTATTTTTCCATATTCCATAATGAACTTACACAATTGAAGTATTTCAACGGTTATTTTTTGACAGTACCATCTAAATTGTGTCGTAGAACACGCTTACCTTGGGTGTTATGCAATAAATTGTATATTTACCGCGCTGGCTCGGTCGAAAGTTCATGCATTTGGTTCCAACTCCTATTTTTCCTCACACATCAATCGCATCGTTTGGCTGGAGTTTCCATTCCATGACCTTAGTATTCCTTGATTACATTTACATGAGCATGTTTACTGCGATTAAAAAATGTGCATTATGCGCGACAAGTCCGCAAGTGCCGTTCCGCGTGCGTTAATTTGGTTGGACCACGTTCGTGCGACCGGTTACGCTCGTGTGACTCCAGCCGAAAGGTAAACCGGTACGGTGCTCTAAAGTACTCTGAAACTTAAGCCACATGAAGTGAGGCCGTAAAGAAAGCGAGTGTGAGAGGATAAGGAACCAAACGTCAAATATTTTAAAGCGAATTTCGTTATAAGCGAGTTCATTATAAGTGGAGTGAACGGCAGGAATAAGTGCAGCCAGTGTTCAGTTTATTGAGCGTTTGGGAAAGACGGTGTTACATTGGAAAATGTAGACCAACGGCAGGAGTAATGCAGGCATGGTCGTTGAGGGAACGTCGCGGTGTGCGCGGGTGCAGATGCGTCTTGCGGCTATACTTGACGTGGGACGATCTGTGCGTCGGTTTCCATCCTGGTGGGATGGTACTGCGCGGCCCTCTTCGCCAGGAACCTCTTCTCGTACGTGGCATCCAGTATCTGCGAGGAAAAAGAATATAGAGTCAGATACAGGAGTGGGAATGATTTTTGTAACATTTCTGCAGCAGTCCTGCATATATTCTGCAGAATTCCTGCATGAGTCCTGCATATATTCTGCGAATTCCTGCATATGTTCTTGTATACATTCTGCAGTTTTCCCAAGAGTCGTGCAACGTCTTGCATATATTCTGCAGAATTCCTGCATGTGTCCTGCATATATTCTGCAGAAGTCCTGCATGAGTCCTGCATATGTTCTACCGAATCCCTACACGAGTCTTATAAAACGGAATGTGTGCACTACTGCATAGTTCTTGTATACATTCTGCAGTTTTCCCACAAGTCATGCAATGTTTTGCATATATTCTGCAGAATTCCTTCATGACTCTTCCAGAATCCTGGCATGCATTCTATAGTATTTCTGCACGCGAGTACCACATAGTTTTAGCATACATTCTGCACTTTTTCACATGTCATGTATAGTATCTTGCATGTATTCTGCAGTGTTTCTACATGAGTCCTGCAGAATCCTTGCATGTATTCTGCAGTATTTCTACGCAAGTCATGCTGAGTTTTAGCATACATTTTTCAAAATGTACGCAGAGTTCTTGCATATCTTCAGCAGTATTCCTACAAGAGTCATGCATAGTTCTTAAATATATTCTGCAGGATTTCCTGCATGTGTCCTGTAGATATTTTATAGAACTTCTGCAGAATCCGTGTAGCATTCGTGCAGATTTCAGCATTCCTACTCCTATATGTATTATACTACATATAAGAATTCACCGAGTAATATTGTATTAATTCCAATAGCGTTTTGTAAATCCCATTTATCTATATTTTCCATATTCTGCAGCGTTCCTGGTGCAACTTGTAAGTTGTCTGCAGTATTCCAACAGATTATCGAGGTTATTGGTCAATTTTCAGTAAATATTCATTAATACGAGTTAAAACATAGTGTTTAGGGCTAGATATATTTAGTGCAAATGAAATCGTTCAGGAAGAAATACAAATTCCCCCCTTTAAAACTAATTATTTTACTGAAATGCAAAAATCTGCAGAAATTCTGGAATTCTGTCATAGTTCTTCAGGACATATGCAGTGCTTCTACATGTAGAATGCTGAACTAATAGCATCTAGTTCACAAATAATACAACTTTCCCCCGAAAAAAACTAGTTATTTTGATAACGCGCGAGAATCAGCAGGAATTCTGCAGTTATGTCTCAGATCTTCAAGACATATGCAGTACTTCTGCAAATAGCCTGTCGAATAATAACACCTGTTTCGGAAGAAATACAAATTCCCCCCTTTAAAACCAACTATTTTGCTGAAATGAAAAAATCTGCGGAAGTTCTGCAGTTACGCCGCAAATTTTCAGGACATATGCAGTACTTCCACAGATATCCTGCAGTTATTCTGCTGACATAACAATATAATATGTTTCGAAAGAAATACAAGTTTCCTCCCCTTAAAAAAACTATATATTTTATAAACTGCAAAAGTGCAAAATGTGCAAATGTTCAAAAATCTGCAGAAGTTCTGCAATTCTGTCAAAGTTCTTCAGGACATATGCAGTGCTTCTACATATAGAATGCTGAATATTAGCATTTAGTTCACAAATAATACAATCTCCCCCAGAAAAATTAAAAAAAAACAGTTATTTTGATAAAGCGCTAGAATCTGCAGGAGTACTGCAGTTATGTCGCAGATTTTAAGGACGTATGCAGTACTTCCGCAGATATCCTGCAGGTATTCTGCATACAGAACAATAGCATCTCTTTCGCAAGGAATACAAGTTTCCTCCCTTTAAAAAACTATCAATTTTGATGAAATGAAAAAATCTGCAGGAGTTCTGTAGTTATGCCGCAGATTTTCAGGACATATGCAGTACTTCCGCAGATATCCTGCAGGTATTCTGCTTACAGAACAATAGCATCCAGTTCACAGATAATACAACTCTCCCCCGAAAAATTAGTTATTTTGATAAAGCGCGAGAATCGGCAGGAGTTCTGCAGTTGTGTCGCAGATCTTCAGGACATCTGCAGGACTCCTGCAGATGTCCTGCAGGATATCTGCAGGAATGTCGTAAAATGACTAAAAAAGCGATCTGACTTCTTGGAGGAGTTCCCGGATGTCATCTTGACGGGATTTGTCGCTCCTTGTGGGAAGGTAGCGGCCATTGACCAGTACCACAATCAGACAGATGCTCAGCAATGCTGTGAACGCCGTTGACGATTTCATTGTCCGTTCAGCACTGTTGAAACACGAATTTAAAGTAAGGAACGCGGACATGGTTGCGACAATCGTTTTCGCAGCGCCACCTGGAGGCCGGGTTCCAGGGGCCGCTATTCGAGTTGAGCGTTGTTTAGAGAGTATCAAATAGTCACTTACATTGGAAGCTCCTTCAATGGTCCTTGTAAACGAAGTGGAACTTTGTACAAAACTCGGTTACGCGGTCCTTTTATAGGGAATTGCTACCAATGGGATCGCGGAGATGTGCGCATGCGCGGTGACGTCACGCCCCTACCCACGTTCCCACTGCGGCAACTTCATTTCTCTACATTAAAAATTGCAATTTCCGTTTTTTACTGTGTTCAAATCGTCCCAGCGTAGCCGTGGCCTTCGGTCATCATATGCACTTAACAATATATTAATTTAATTAAAATGAGATAAAATTGGTTAAAATACACGAATATTAGCCTATTTCAGGTTGAGGTACCCATGTAAGAATTGGACCAAAGAATGTTGGAGACTTTTGAGAAATAGACCCTAGGCCTTAATTAACTACAGGGGGGTGCAGTAAGAAATAAATCCAAAATAAAGAATTTCGCGGAATTCATTGCGATATATATGAATGAACATAATTTGATTGCGGTTGCTAGGATATTGTCAGTGTTGCGGAAAAATCTAGCAGAAACTATTCGGAAATGAAATACTTTTCTGGTAGGAATGTTACAAAAATTAACTTCCTTTTGTTTGCGTAAAATGACAAACAACCCGAACAAATTGCCCGTATTCGCGACTATCGCGATTTTCGCTCGGTTACGCGGTTTAGAATTTATTTCGAACGAACCGTTCGGAATTTTGAGGAAAACTAAATATGCTCTAATTGCTAATGTGGAACATAATGTTCCTGATTAATTTGAGGCTCATAGGTGTGTAACTTTTCCCGTGGGGTCAATTCGCGCGGAAAGTTAACGGACAATATTTCCCCATTTTTTATTTCCAAGATGGCGGCAGGTAGAGAGGTTATCATGGTGCTGGTATAAAGTAGATATGTTACTCTATTTATGGTTATTTATTTGGATTTGTACTCTTAGAAGCAAACATTTTATCACCATTTTAAGGTTTTTAGTGACTAGTGACATCTGTTGGTGAAAATAGGAACTTTACTGAGATAATCCTTTAAAAGTTCTTTAAAAATTCTTTAAAAATCGTATAAAATCCATTTAAATTGTAATCTTTACACGTAATTAATATAATTACATTTCCTTACTATATTTAACAGATTTTTGTTATTTTTAACAATATATTATTTTGTATATACTCGGACCACGTTCAAGGTTGCAGCGATTTTCCTCTTCTTTCGTAAATCGGTTTATTCATAGATCATTTATTATTCGCTGCATTCTTGAGTAGGGACCAGTACAAATTACAGTACGATGTCTACCCTTATACTACCTCACACGAACGACCTATTAGAAGCAAGTGGGCGTGGTTTAACCGGTGTGGGAAATTTCAAACGCCGATTTGTTAAATATTTAAAAATGGGGAAATCGCTGCAACCTTGAGTATGGTCTCACTATATACAATTATGATGTTAATTTTTTATGAGATAACAATGTAAAGGGCTTAAAGACAGTTACATTGAGACAGTATTGGAGTAAATATGAGTTGAGTTTTGCACGCGATGAGCGTCGCGCATGTGAAATGAGCAAAAAATTGCCGCGGATTCATACCGTGATAAAAATGGAGGTAAAGGTGGATCAAATGTGGGATATTGCTGTTATGGAACCGAGGAGGAAGATTACAGGGTGGGAATGAAGTAGGGAAATGTAAAGGGAATGCATTTATGTAACGGAGAAAGTACGCGGCTTTGTTTTATCGACTGTTTTCGCTTTTTCGGGGGGTAAACCGAGGCCTGGAAAATTTTACATGTATGAATCTTTGATTCCGACTGTCTGGGACCATCTTACACTACTTCCTTTTGAATACCAAACTACCTTCGTTCACTTCGTTCTGTTCGTTTCAGCGTAAGCGTGGTTTAAACGCGGGTTTTATCGACGACGACGACAACTTTCGCGCGGAAGCCGTTTCAACCGGAAACTTCTCCATTTTCATAATATTTCTTCCACTTAACGGTGACAATTTTAAGTGTTGTTAACAGTAAGAACACGTTGTTGGTGACACGTTACACAATCGCCATTGTTTTGTGGATTTACGGTGAAGTCTGCGGATGACGCCGCGACGAAAAGTCACGCGTCAAGTGTTATTTTCCATCTTAATCGAGTGGAAATCGATAATAAACAGTTCTTTATTTCTGCCCTAATGTTTATTGGCAACCAGGGGCGTGACAATTGTCCATTCCGGTTTATTGGGACACTTGACGGAATTTACGTGAATTTAAAACAATTTTTTATTGATTTTTTTGTACAAATTTTGTCGGTATTTTGAATTTAAACTGTGATTTTGTAACTTTTTCATTATTGTTCCGAAGTAAAACATGGAAAACAATGTTCTATTATTCAAAGGTAATCTTACTCAGGAACTCAGAAAGGAATGAGATGCTCGCTGACTTAATCACAATTCGCTTTCTACTTGATTTTGTCAACTTTATCCACCGTATTCTTGATAACCGCAATGTCCAGCAAACCTACCTTGATATATATATATATAGTCATACATAGTTAAAACGTTGCTGGGATGTCATTGATTTTCCCAGTCAACATTGCTAATCCATATAAAAAGTAGGACGTGATCAACCTTAGGCTGTTTCGGGAATTTTAGTTTCAAGGGGCGGGAAGGGAAGACCACGCTTATGCTGAGACAAATGAAACAAACTTTAAATATATCCCATACAATTTTAAGTAACTATCTTCCTGAAGATGTGATGTAAATTCATGTAAATTTGCAGTTTTTTAACTGTTTTAGTCGTGGTTTTAGTAGGTAAAAAAAATAGCGCCACCTGTCGGGATTTTTGTGAACTTTTCTGTACTTTTTATAAATTTATAACATTAAATAATTGGAATAATTACAAATAATTTAAAATCCCAGGAAGAAATAAAATATGTCTTATTATTGATTCAACATCCCACTTTACTTACTAATAAGAGTATTTCTCTATTAGTTTACACAAAAAAAGTACATTTGATTGCAGCGCCACCTGTGGAGAATTTTTTGAATTTTTTTGGGAATTTATTTTATTTTTGTAAAAATTGGGATTAAAAAAATAATAACTTATTGATTTTTCTTATTTTATTTTACCAATTGTTTGTTGATATTTTAGGGGGAAAAATCACTTTGATTACAGCGCCACCTGTTGTGTTTTTTGGGTATTTTGTACCGTTATTTTCGGTTACATTCATATTAAAAAAAAAAATCATTGTAATTAATATAAATATTTGATAAATAATAATAATAATAATAATAATAATAATAATAACAATAATAATAATAGTAATAGTAATAGTAATAGTAATAGTAATAGTAATAGTAATACTGCTATATACGTCAACATTCGTCTCACGTTCACGATACAAATGTGGGCACAAAATGGAGGGGAATTTAAAGAAGGACTCTTTTGGATTTTAGA
>JAVBJR010001022.1:0-4829 GCA_031546965.1 Dysgonomonas sp. | reverse complement strand
TTTAGCGTGGCCGCCATCTTGAGTAGGCAGTCCATATAAGGATATACTGTATGTCTATGATTGAACGTTTTACTGAAATTGCATATGAACAAATTTTTGTTGTGTTACCTGAACCTACATTGATTCGTTGAGGAGAACTACAATTCTCAGATTGTATAAGGTTCTGGAAAATCCAACAAACTGTGCCTAAAGGTGACCTGACGCGGTTTTGTAAGGTACTATGGACAAAATATAATTTTGTAGTAAACCAAATAACTATTCAAGTGATGGAACAGAACTGCCCTTACAGAAAAGTTTAAGCTGGCAATAGCTGATCTGCAAATTCATAACTGGTATCAGAGCTGGGCTATAAATTCATATCTGTGGTTTATAGCTGATGGTGCCAGCTTGCTAGACAGCCATAGCTGATGCTCCCAGCTTGCTAGGTAGCCATAGCTGATGCTGCCAGCTTGCTAGGTAGCCATAGCTGATGATGCCAGCTTGCTAGACAGAAATAGCTGATGGTGCCAGCTAGCTTACTATAGCCATAGCTGATGGTGCCAGCTACCAGCTAGCTTGCTAGCCAGTCATAGCTGATGGTGCCAGATACCAGCTAGCTTGCTAGCCAGTCATAGCTGATGCTTAATTTCGAAGCTGGGATAGGTGAATTATAATTCATGTCAGCTATAGGTGATGCTGGAAAGTGCATATGGGTTCATATGAGCATTTATTGCACAGCTAGAATTCGGTTTTCTTAAAATACAGTTTATTTAGCAATTATTGTATATACCTTTTGTCACAAATATCGTTATACAAGCATCTATGGAAATGGCTACATTTGCAATCTATAAACAACAAATTAAGTTCATAGCGAGGAATATATTTAATGTAAAGACGTGCAGCGAACATAACAAATTGTAAAACATATATCACTGAATTGTTACCTTTACAAATTGATTTCCCAACTATTGGGAATTGTACAAATATAGCCTAACACGCGTAAGCACAAGTCATTAATATCCTCGATTGGAATTACTTTCATGGACACATTTTCACTCAGAACTTTATGGATATGAGAAGTATTAGCAGTTGTCTCGCTGTTAATAAATGCATTGCTTGAGGTATCCATGGTATCAATAATAACCCAGATTTTCCTTTCAACTGTACAAAAAGTATTAATTTCGCCAATACGCTTTGCATTTTTAGAATTGTTGAAACACACATTAAAGTTGTTTCTTTTCTTCTGAAGCGTGTAGGATTTTGATGTCAGCACCAAATGGTTCCAAGAACAGCGGTTATAGAATTTTACCTCGTCAGGCTGCAATTCTTTTCCGTACACCAATGACACTGCCCTTAAAATGTTTGTTAATGGATTTCCTTGTCTGCATGGCTTCCCTAATACTGTGTTGCCCTTTTTTGCACACCTGTTATTTCACATTTCATTGGCACTTTGCAAAAACAATTCCGATGGCAGATTGCTCCTTATTTTAGCTGAATGGACATTGTACGGACTTTAAAAATAACACAAATAATAGCTGCGAACTGCTTCTCAATTGGTTGTTTTCCTCGAATGAGGCGTGCAATCTGTCCGTTGTTGTGCTCGAATGGGAAGGATGAATGCACCCACAACGGACCCCAATTTTTCACGTCGTCAGCTAGATGAATAAGTTGGTGGGCATTGTACGTGCAAGCAGAATCGCCATAAAGAATTAGGAGCTGCTCCACGAAGAGTTTCAAAAGAAAATTTGCAATATCAATTTGTGCAGAAGGAATGGACGCTTGCAAAAGAATGAATATGGAAACAACGAGAAGAATATAATGCTGGCAATACGCACGAGGCAATATGGTTTCAAAGGTTGGCAAACTGTAAAAAAGGAGCCATGCACGCCATTCTGAGGCCTTCCACATCACTCTTTCCAAAATTGACTGTGGGACACGTGAAAAAGACGACAAGGGCTTAATAGTTAATAGCTTTGAGTCTACATCCTTGGAAAATCGAACAATTTTAAAAGGGTAAAAGGTTTTTGAAGGGTCAAACCACAAATTTGCTAATTGCCGAATTATGCCAAGAAGAACACTGTGCATGTACTCATGAGTGAATCCATAACCAATATCAAAGTGTGGCACGGAACTTAAAATGCTAGGACCCTTCACACCTCCTTCCGGGCAATCATTTTCAACAGCAATTTGTGCTTGGCGCAACATCCTTTCCCCTTCTCGAAGTGGGTAATCATCTGATGGTAGATAAACCCTACTGCAACCACCACTTTCTAGGCGCAATGTCAACCCTGGATGCTCACACGATGAACACCCATTTGTGCAAAACATTATGCGGTATAATTACTGCATAATGTTTTGCAATTTTGCTCGTGCTGGTGCATCAGCTGATGCAAGAGGAGCAAAAACACAACACGTTAACACTTCACTAGTTTGGGGGTGAACCCACTGAAATCCTGAAGCTAGTTTCTGAAGTGAATTGCACATAGGCTTGAGAAACGTGTTCATCAACGAGCATGTTTTCCCGTTCCATAGCCCGCAAACAAACATATAGCGCCGACGCAGAGACGGATGGACATTAAGAACGATGCACTGTATGGGCCATAATTGAATGGAAGAGCTGTTGAAAATATATATTCCATCGCAATTCCAAATCAGATGAATAGCAATTGTTCGGTCATTAACTGGTAATGTCTCAGTCACCACATGCTTGAATTTTATGCCGTCAAAAATGTCCTCCACTGCATCCGTAGACTTTTTCTTTCTCGCGTCTTTGTAAGAGTTGATGTGCGTATGTAGTTTGTCATTCTCGAGAAACGTTTTTATAATCCCATCAATTGGGAATTCGCCAAAAACACAAGTATCTGAATGTGGATTCTCAGTGTTACAAAAGCTGCGTAAACCTTCTTTTTCCATTGCCAAATATGCACTACAATTGTTGCAATAGTGGTGGATGATGGGCTTACCCGATGCTTTGAATGAGTTTACATATTTCATTAAGTGGTACTTAGTTGCAGGCAGTTTATTATGCTCTGTCAGAAGAACAGAAAGTACTTTTAACACTTCCCCCACAAAAAAATTATAGGATCCTATATGGAATGACTATAAGAAAAGTATATAGGATTTGGGAAATATTTCTTATGCATTTCTCCCATAGGAATGGTCCCATAGATTATTGCTTATGGGAATTGTTTCATGTTTCTTATAGGCGAGTCTTATAGCTCCGACAAGCATTCCCTTGTCCATTTAAATTTGACGAACAATGACATCAGAAGGCACACTGCAGCCGCAATGTTCATGCTGCACCCATCATATAATGCAGTGCTGTCGAAAGCTTCGTTCATTTCCTCCAAATCCATTTCTTCATGACATTCGTAATCAATATCATGTGTTGCATCTTGATCAACCTCTTCGATGTTATTTGTATCAAAAAGGTGATCTTCATGCAATGTTGTCAGATTCGCAAACTCCTGGCTGTTGGCAATTTTCATCTGTTCTCAAACTTTTACGGGCCCAACAGCGTGCAGTTTCTCTTGGAATCTGTTGAAATTATCAAATCTATTATCATTTGCCTAGTCAACGGTACGTTTTTTTCTTTTTTAATAACAAGTCAGATGGACAAATAAAGTTTTTCATTTATTATAGATAATTGGACAATTAATTATATATAGCGTGTTCTGTAAATAAAACTAGTTAATTACGATCCTGCCAGGTTTTTGGCTCACCATGTATAATGATAATTAACAACACACGTACTGGTAACAAACAATTTGCGACATGCTTGCGGTTATCATATTTGACACTTACTGGAGTTTCAGGTTCCGTGCGATACCGCCTGTATGGTCCTCGGTGCGGTGTCATATTAATTGACGTTTGCGAGATTACCGGCAATAAATTCTAAATTATATAAAACGTCCAATTAATGGAATTGAACAGAAAATCATTTTTCACAGCCAAAGTATAAAAATTATCAATTGAAAAATATTATAATTATAATGATAAACATATATGCATGTTTATAAATTGTAATTTTATAATTAATATATTATATGATTTATAAATTAAAAAGATTGAGGCTAAGGTCCTTTTTTTCGTGAATTTTCTGGGTGAAGTGTGAACATGACTGGGTATTGGAAAATTTGAATTAATTTCATCCTAAACTATTTACAAATATAACATAAAAAGGTCAACCTAACCTAGCTTATTATGTCCACCTTCACGTTATTGCCGTATGAATGTAATTTATAATGTAAATAAATTACATTTGAAATTTGAATATAATTTGAATTAATTACATTTGAATGTAAAGAAACTTAATTGTAAATATATTTCATTTCAGGTAGATTAAGATTTAAATTCACTGAACTTCAAGCACATGCATGGTTTTAATTAATTTAAATGATAATAACATTTAATGGAAACGTTTCAATTTAGTTGTGATGAATATTATTTAATGTAAATTAAATTGTTAAGAACCCGCAATAATTTTTCTTGACTACATAATCTAAATCACTAATGATAGGAATTTTCTGCATGTTATTCCACACACCAGCGTGAAAAACGATCGATCTTTGATATCTTTAATAGTTTTCACGGTGGTGTGTGGAATAACATGCAGAAAATTCCTGTCATTAGTGATTTAGATTATGTAGTCAAATAAATTCATCAGGAGAATACTAAGAGGTGTATTCATAAAACGAAGTCACTCCGGATCTTATAGTGTTTTTAATACAATCCTTTTACAGCCTCGACATGTTTCGATTAGTCCAGCTAATCATCGTCAGGAGTTACTGAAAATTGCTACAATCGCACATCTATTAATATTATATCCGGTTACAATCAGTTGACAAGCA
>JAVBJR010000671.1:0-2864 GCA_031546965.1 Dysgonomonas sp. | reverse complement strand
TGACACACCGAGGAACCCTGTTAAACTCATAATGGTATAATAGTGTTGATCCTTAAGGAAGATTGCCAGTCGATCTGCATGTGTAAATAACTTCATCTAACCCGCATGGGCCCAGTGGCACACCAGCATCAGTATGCAATTTTTGATCAAGGGTTCTTCGGAATGTCAGACTAATGTTTGTAACTTGTTTGTACTGCTTTATACTTTCTGTCGTAGGGTTTGTTGCTTTTATCACATCAGCTATGGCCACGATGAGAGCCCTTGCCATGCACAGCTGATCATAATTAATTATTGTAACCATGGATCGTTCCCTGTGGTTCCAATCAGTCAGATCCATGGTTGTGTGATTATTCATATGTTTAAGGGTCTTTCCACTCCTTTAGGTGTGTGGGCAACACTCATAGTGCAGGTGTTACCCACACACCCTGTCCATATATGGACTCCTAGTTTTCTCACCTCTTATCCCCCAATTTTCAAGCACCATATGCAGACTGTTCAAACACATTCATCTGGCACCCTAAAAGTCTATTTTTAATGCCTGAAATATGTTTTGCCAGCACCTTGCTAGCACCTTTAAGCCTACGCTGGCCGGACCTTCAGGCACACCTTCCCAGCACCTTCAGGGATACCTTGTAAGCACCTTCAGATGTACCTTGCTAGCACCTTTAGGGATACCTGCCAACACCTTTACTAAGCCCTGATTGTCTGTTTTAGAACCGCACGATATGCAGAATACATGTAAACAAATTGGTAATAAAAATGTACAGTTAACGCCTGCAATTTTATGTATCATGTGGCACGGACCTTTCACATATGTACATAAAAATAATACCAGGTGCAAACATTCAAGTAATGTATTTCAAAATACAAATTTTTACAGATGATATAATTGACATTTTGCATTCTGGCAAACCCGTTTCACTTATATTACATAGCAAGTTCTCAAAAACACACATTGTTTTATGGGTCTTTTGATAATTTTTCATTTGATATGCCCAGTAAACAGCAAATACCACAATTATAGAAATTAATATGTTTTCAACAGTTACAATGGGTTCACTGTTCACATACACTGTTACCCACTCATCATCTTCCAAGATTCCAAATGGGGTTTGGACAGCTAAAATCTGAAAGAGAAAAGAAAAAGCATGTTAATCACTAATGCAAATAGTTTTTCCCATAAAATGTTATTATTTTTTTCCCAACAATCACTTCAAAACCCTCCCTGAAGAAGGTTGGAATTAGCTTTAAAATGCACACTGCATAAACTTGTTGAAAGTTTATCAGTTTATCATCATATTAATGAAAGATAATACATTTATTTATTCATTCATTGACATACCATCTGGATTAAGATTCAATTCCATGTCATCATTGTACATTTTGGCTAGGTAATGCTTTTGCTTGGCCTGTGGAAGCCATTTGTGCAATAGTGGGTTCATATTGTGTAATATTGACTTCAAATTCAAGAATAATGTCTTTCCCAGTGAGTCATTCAAATTCTCTGAATAACTGATTTTTACACACTGTGCCACATTTATAATATGCAATTATAGTCACTTCATTTTAAACTCTCTTAACAACAAGTACTCCAATAAGACGTCAGCAAGTGAATGATGGGACACAAATTTTCGATGAAATGAAAAGGTTCGTCTCATTCAGTCCGCAACATGCTCACTGGGATTTGCTTAGCCTGTAACGGCCCGGTACAAACCGGCGCCATTACTGCACTTCCTCCCCCCTCGGCATGACGAAAGCGCGAACGGCAGCCGAACCCGAAGTAACACCCGGTGGGACCCGGCGAGTTCCCGGCGAGATATTCTCTCGAACCGGTGCTCGGCCGCGAAATCAGGTCAAGCCCCAGACGCCCGTTTTTGACGGCGAGCCCTCTGTAGCTGCCTTCGATTTTATCGAAGACCTACAAGACTATGCTGCCATTTGTGGGTACACGGAGGAAGATTTTAGGATGGACGTGGTCCCCCAAACGTTGAAAGGGAATGCTAAGATTTGGTGGCGCGCCCAACCATTTTACGAATGGCAACCCTTTAAGGTGGCTTTCCTGAAAGCCTACCTTCCTGGAAGATATGTGACGGTGATGCGAGCGGAGATGGATATTTGTTATCAGGATACGAATGAACCACTCGTCCACTTCGTGGCCATCATTAATCGCTACTTCGACATAGCGAAACCGGAAGCTACCCAGTTCGACCGAGTTGCCAAAATTGTAAGTTTGGCGAACCCAAACTTCACTCGGGCGATGGAAAACCGAACGTTCGCGACGGTGGCAGCGCTCTTACATCAGGCTCCGGAGATTGAGAAGTTAGTTCTCAAGGAGCAGGATTATCGGAGGCCACCCCCGCCTCATCAATTGACGACTCCCAGCATGGGATGGAAGGGAACGGACCCGTTTTCACACGTGGCCGCGATCTACCATCCCAAGAAAGAGTCGAAGAATGATGGGGAAAAGGACAAGCAGTCCAAACAACAACATGGGTCGAAGAACTCTTCCGGTCATCGGAACGAGAATTCGTCCCATAAGAAGCACGGAGGGCAACATCAGAAACCCTCCCCCGCTGGGCCGACGCCGAAAGGTACGGCACCGGCGGCAAAACCAAGTCCCGTTGCAAAGGCGGCCGCCCCGGTGGCCCCGCCCACGCACAACCGTTGCTTTAAATGCGACAAAGAGGGACATAGAATTGCCGAATGTCCAGAAGCCAAGAAGGAGCAGGCGGCAAAAAACTAGTAGAGCTGACCGGCGACGGTCAGCTACCCCAAACTACTAGTGCGGAAGCTATGGTAAAAAAGCGACCACCGGTGCTGCCCGGTGTAACCGCTTATCGAGGTCTGTTTGGAGATTTCTCCGA
>JAVBJR010001066.1:0-4394 GCA_031546965.1 Dysgonomonas sp. | reverse complement strand
AGACACCCACCTCTTCGAGCAGCACCCCTATGGACATATGCATCAAATACAGTGGGTGTCTCTCCGAAGCATTGCCATTGCAATTGGGTGCCCCACGGAAGCATTGCAATTGCAATTCTTCCGAGAGACACCCAATCTATTAAATCCATATATACATAGGTGTGATTCTCCAAGAGATGGTTATCTTGTGGAACATTGGTTTAGTAATAGAGATTCTGTAGGTAGGGGAGGAGCACTTCTCTCCCAAAAAGTGCATAGATCAAGAGTTAGGACTATAACAACAAAAAAGTTAGCAGATACACTCTATCCACAGTTTAGAAGAGGTGAAACATCCCGCCTCCTTTTAAGGCCTAAATAGTTGTTGGTTTGTGTGTGGCCAATGAGATTAGGGCACCGCCCACATCTGGCCAAAAATATGCGCCACTGACCCCACCTGCGAGTCCCACTTTAAAAGAGAGGCGGGACGTTTCGCCAACTGGGTAGGCATGCTGAGAATGACCTTGAGTTGCATTTTTAAAGGACATTGGAACTCCATTTCTGTACCGATACATTTCAGAAACCCTAGCTTAAATTGGAAAGCTATAGATCATCAGTTTATTAGTCAGAATATCACATAAAAAAATTATTTGGTGAAGCACTCACTGCTATAAGCATTCAAATGGCATTTTTGGTCACCCTACATTCTACATACATAACATTTGACTCTTTTATTGCACTTTCCAATTTAAACTAGGGTTCTAAAATGCATGGTTGCAAGATATATAGTTTCAATGTCCTTGAAAATGCAACTCAAGGTCATTCCTGGCTTGCCTACGCGGTCGGCTCGTGCGTATCTGCTACAGCTTTTGTGTACAGGACAAATCCTGGATTACTTAAGGTGCCGTTATAGAGAGATTCAACTGTATTTCGAGAAAAATGCAGATTATCAATTAATGAAACGTGCAAGTTGCATCCAAAATTAATTTAGAATTGATAAATTAAATAAACTCGGGAAAATGTTCAGTAATATTATGGACAAAAATAAATCAGGTGATTATAGATGTGAAGCATGAATTAATTATACGTCGGTTTAAATTAATTTAAAGTTCTCTTTATTTGAATCCGCAACTTTCGTATCATAACAAAACTTGTCATTTGCCCAGATTTAACTTTTCGTTGTAGGCTAGATTTTCAAGCTTTTCGGTGTTTATATGACCTCCCAAAATTTAACTTCACCTTCAGCACTTTGTTTTCGTCGACCGCAAGTTTTTGTACTGTAATTATACATATATGAATACTAAATGTTTATTTAATTGGAAGTTGCTTCATCGTTTTTCTGAGAACTGGCCAAAACATTTGCTGAAAAACATTTTCTTAAAGCCAATTTCGCCCTTCAACTTGCAACCCTGTTGTACAATTTTCATTTCCATTTTCACATAAGGAAAACTCAACATTGGCATAAGGAAGTGAAATTCTCAGATTTTGGATGACAGTAACTATAAAGCAATGACAAATTTTAAAGGGGACCCTGATACGTGCTACTTCCTCAACCGAAACCCAAACTAATGCACTATAAAAGATAATAATTTTATTCCTGCTTTATAATTTCACATTGTAAAATTCAACTTAATTAATATAAGTTATAAGTGCAAGCGACCCTCTAGTGTTCTCCATATGCAATACCTTTCCAACTTTGGCATGTTCCCATGGGAACAGATTCCGCCATTTACAAGTTTTACTTTGCAACTAGGACATCTTTAGGGTTATAATTACAAAAAATGCATATGAATTCATATGTCCTAGTTTAGAGCAATAAAAATATAGGAAGTTTTCTATAACTGCATCAGAACAACAAATTCGGGTGCAAATTAATTTGGATGCATATGCAACTAAAACAAACCACGCCCTTGGATCACTCCACAAAACAAACAAAAACTTAATGAAAACGGCACAGCATGTTTCAAAAATTGTATGTTGTTCCGCAAGTGGAAAATCATATAAATATTATAAATCAGAATGGTTTAGTAAAAGTAACCCAACAAGTCCTGTCAAATAAGTTGACTTAATTTTATACACTTTAAAGCCAATTTATAAGTTATCATCAAATGTGATTCCTGTTGGAATCCACAAATCATGACTAATCACAATTATTGCTGACTTTGCTAATGTACATTGCAATGTATTATGTAGGTATTTATTTCTTACCCTTCCTGGGGTTAGAAGGAGGGTTTACAACAATAACTTTTACATCACTTTTCTTATATGGTTAATAGTATAGTGCTATCGATAAGTTAATAACTCTACATATATACCGAAATGGACGTGGCAAGCTCAGTACAGGCCAATGTGTAATATTTTTGGGTCAGTTTAACACGAAATAAAATTTTCTGTTGAATGGTCAAGGCATCCCTTGACAAATAGCTGTCGACAGCTCTTGCATTAATCATTTTTATACAGTATGACACTTATAAAAAAACAAACAATCTAGCTGGTGAATGCCCATGGCAATATTGCAACAAAGGAAACATATAAACATATTTTTAAAACGGATATATATATGTGACATTGTCTATGAATTTCATACCATTTCCCAGGAACTAAATAACTACATTCATGTATGCTTGCACCTGCAATGGAAAAGCACCAAAACAAACAGTTGCTATATAAGCGCGTTTACCTTTGTGCATTCAATATGGCCTTGGGGCACCTTTCACCTTAATTTCCAGAACTGAAGTCCCTCCCCATCCCGTACATTCATGTAATGTATAGAACATAAAATCAATAAATGCAATATCTGCTGCATGCAAAAATCAACATCCATGATTTGCAATTTCATTAAATAGTTCAAAAGACATATGGCATATAGATGATATGGACTTTTGTTTAGTTTGAAGCACACATGGCTTTTCATGTGGGTTTGTTTCTCGATCACCTCATTTTGACCATCACCAATAATAACCGAGTATTACTATTTGAACTTCGGATCATCTAAATTTCAATTGTTTTTAATTAACTTTAACCTGCACATGTACCAAATGGCGGCCATTGCAAAAACGCTAGTGACAGATAATATTTATACTAATGTTCATTATCATTATTATTGCCTGGAATAAACTAGCTAGTTTAAATGTCAACTAAAATCCGATAAAACAACCTCATTTATCAGCCAGACTATAGTGCTGATGATTATATAGCCACATATTTCCTGTCTTTATTACAACCTAGCTGCACTTTTTTTGCGAATGGGAGGATTATTAATTAACTTTTGGAGGCCAACACTCGTACCAAGACCCGGATAACACCAACATTGTTAGAGGCTAAATAGTTGCGGACACTCGACCGGAGTAAACAGGTACGTCACCTAAAGGGTATATTTTAAAAGTCAATTCACAAACCTGTTTGTGTATTTGTATAGTGGCTTGGTTCAGAAGCGGACGCATTGTCATTCAGAGCCTTGGAGCAAGGAGCTTGGAGTGTACTAAGCAAGCAGGACACCAGACAATTTTGGAGAAAAACATCATGGCCGCCACTGTGAATTTCCTCTTGTTTGGAAGTATTCTGATGGTTTTCTACGCCTTTCGACTGAATGATGCCGCAGTTGGCTTGGAGAAAGCAGACCCAGCTCCTGGTAATAATACATATATGCAGTGTTGAGTAAAAGCATAATATTCGATTCAGTGCAACAAATGAGATTACAAATCTTATTATATCAATCTCTCACATTGCTGCCACTTAATTTAAAGGTGAACTTGCCTCACCCTGTATATTATATTTAAATATAGTAGACAAAAATGCATGAGCTGAATGTCTATTCAACTTACTTAAACTTGTCCATAGATAATCCCAAGAACTGCTTCTACCCGGAAACCCAAGGCTCCATTCCGCTTCAAGGCACTGTACCAGGCCCAAATTGCTCTCAGAAGACATGCGAGCTAATTGGCGATGAACTGCACTGGAGCTTATCCACGTAAAGAATATATAACTCTAATATTGAATAGATAAGTTGGCTATAGCAAGTATATATATAAACCAAAGTTTTTTTAATTTTAACACAGATATATACTTTATTATTAGTTTTATATTCGAAGTCATTTGCAAAGAATGTAATTTAATTATAGTCAATTTATAGTCAATGTAATTTATAGTCAATAAGTACTTATCTATATAAAGAAAATGTCAAAATATCTAAATAACAAAATAAAAATAATACCGCATGCATACAGCCTGTCTTCAAATTAGTTGATAAAAAATGGACCGCCGTCTTTTGGACGTTGGGTTTTTTTTAAAGGCGAGTATGTGGCGTTGGTGGGGTGGGTTGTGGTGGGGTGTGGGGGCCGCGGTGGGGGACCAAAAAATGTTTTTTTCAAAAAAAAACGTCTAAAGAAGGGGGTGCCATTTTTTTTATAAAAAAATAA
>JAVBJR010000058.1:0-2547 GCA_031546965.1 Dysgonomonas sp. | reverse complement strand
CTATCGATTATTGATCCAATATCGATTGGCTTGGACCTCTCTTCTCTCTCTCTCTCTCCTCTTGCCTCTTTTATTACCGAAGCGCAATCTCTGGCTCCAACAGTCGTCCACGTTTCATTATTTCCTTTTTCATTTTTCCCTCTTCATTCTTTCTTTCTACACCAATCCTCCTACTCTTCTTCTTCTTCTTCATCTTCTTATTTCTCTTCCTTCTTCTTCTTCCATCTATTTTCCTCCCATTGGGCACCGCGACAGATGCACGACACGTGCCTAACCTGCCGCGCAGAAATGATGTGGCCATATTCAGATTTCATTATCAAAATCGGCTCTATACTAACATCCTGATTAATTACACACTAGACCATTGCAAATCCTGCCCTCAATAGTCCGGCCTAGCTCTGTAATCCCGGGGTGACCATCGCCAGGGAAAAGACGGGGAAATTCACAATTAGCCTCGAAATTATTTAAATACCGTATTGACATTGGTCAGTGTTGGCAATATGACAAAAATATAACTACTGTATCATATATAGAAGTTCCTTTTACCTACATTGTCTCTAAACATTAATAATACACTGGAGGATAACGATAGCGTTTGCTGCGGGGAGTTGGTGGGAGGACACGGAGTGGAAACCTTGGGAGGAAGGAGATGACTTTAAATGTATAAAAACCAAAACAATTATTTGTAAAAACCCCTTTCTAAACCCTTAATGGTACAGAAATAAATTCATTCATTCATTCATTCATGATACACCGTATGTATAATTGCGGCCAAAAGTATTGTCGCTTATCGTGTGTTGCGGGATAGCAAAATACAACAATGCTACTATTGGCTGGAGTTGTACTTTTAAATTACAGTAATTAGGGATATCTTTCTTCCTTGTTCTGTGCTGTACAGATAAAACTCAAGGAACGTTCAGGGAAATATACAGGGAAATTCACAATTAGCATGAAAAGTGTTGAAATATTGTCCATGTTGGCCCTGGGATGAAATATAACTACTAAATCTTATGAAAGTTCCCATATAGGAAATATGAGGCAGTAGATAATTGTCTTCCAAGTAATCCACAACTCAAAATGAATGTTAATTCCTTGCCGACAAATGTTTCGACATTCGCGCGAGTTCCTTTTACCTGAATTGTCTCTAGACTTTCATAATACAGTAGAATCTCCCTAAGCAAATACTCTGTAAACTAATATCCTCTCTAAACTAATACAAACATCCAGTCCACACACTGGCCTCTCCTTTGTAATTTAACCTCTCTAAACAAATAACCTGTCTAAAACTAATGTAATCATTCGGTTCCAAGGTTATTAGTTTAGTGATGTTCTACTGTACTTTCAAAATTACAGTAATCCCCCGTTTTATGTAAGGGTTGTTTAACTAGTGTTGTCTAAATATAAGGAAAATTTAGGGACAAGATCCACTTACAGTGAAATTTGTTTTTGATCATTGCTGGGAAACCTTATTATCCGGCTCACTTCAGACACCTTGCAACGCATAAATTTCAGTTATTTTTAGATTTATTATGCAATGAAAGGTGTGGTGGCATTCAATTATGGCTTCCAAACAAAAGCATATCTGTCATATTAACCACGTACCCCATAAATTTGAATTTTTTGAGAAACTTCCTTTTGAAATGCACAGGTTACATTTATAATATCAAACGAGTAAACTCTTTGTAATCTGTCTCGCATTTCACCTGGGATCCCATATTGCAAAAGCCTATGACTTACCATTGGTTCATGCTAACACCGTCTCACTTTAGACACCTTATGACCCAAAAAATCAAGTTATTTTTAGATTTATTATGCAATCAAAGGTGTGGTGGCATTCAATTACAGCTTCAAAACAAAAACATGTCATTTTAGAACTGGTGAATCATTAGGAATTTTAGAGAAGCTTCTGTTATAGTATTTACATTTGAAATACACAGGTTTAATACATTCAAAACATTAAATTGAAATAAACTCTCTGTGATATGGAACTTATATTTCACAAAACTAACACCAATGTGTGCAAAGAATAGTTGGATCAACTAGTCTAGTACCTATACTAGGGTAATTCAGAAAGTAACTGTATGCACTATTTTAATTTGAATCCAATAAATACAAGCCTATAACTGACATGTCCAACTATTAAATTTCAAAGTTGTCACCCTATCTGTTGAGTCATTTGTCTATATAGGTACTTAATCCAAGGGTCAAAATCCTGATGGTAGAAGTTAGAACACTATTTTGATGCAGACATGTTTCAATGACATAATCATGACATATAATTATGTATGGTCAGATAGCAAATTCTTACTTGGTTGTTTTTACACTCGTTTTTACAGCAAGATTAGGGTTCCACCTAGTGACCACAGTCTGAACTATGTTTTAGCAAAGATTCATCCACTTTGAGTCTATACTTTAATGATAAGTACATAAGGAACCTTACTTTCTGATTTACCCTCGTACAATGGCTATACATTCAATATTAATACCAAAAATGAATAAAGAATTAGTTTTGTATATAGTGTGTCTCAACTCAAGGTTGCAGTAATT
>JAVBJR010000240.1:0-11170 GCA_031546965.1 Dysgonomonas sp. | reverse complement strand
TATGTTTATGAGTTTGCAAGTTGATATGCCCGGAAGCATTGTCTCGCGAAACAGAAACTAAGTAATCAATCATTTCAATTGTTGCATTCAAACCCGTTGTTAATGGTTGTGGTGGTGCATCATTAAGCCACAAAAGAATGTAAGCATGTGGACTCCCACGATGTTGAAATTCAATGTGCTTGAAGTAATGAGTAACATAGTATTTCCCAAATGGGCTCGAACGTTTTAATTGAAGAACATTGATGATAGAATCCACTAATTTGTGGAAGTGAATAGCACATGTAACCGAGTCTTCATTTACTAATGTTGCTTTTGTAAGGTAATGCAAATTACGAATTTGGGTGTCGTCTAATGTTGCACCGTTGTTTTGTAGCTTGTAAAGTGTTTTCAACAGTTCAGGCCAGCCAATTTCATTAGCACTAATAGTTAAGAAGAATGTCGGTTTTCCAAGCTGACGCAGCATCGCAAACAAGTCTTTCTTGCGTTGAGCCCAGTAATAAATGGAATTTGGAATAGATTTTAAGAATGCTAGATTGCTGTCTATGCAGTTGTTAACAAAATCTGAAGATTCAATTTGTTGCCTAGTTATGTTGGTGTTTTTGCCAATGAATTTGAAAGCAACAGTCAAAGAATCACGAATACGCAGTCGCATAATTTTCATGGCCATATACAAGATATGGTGAGGCGTTACACCACGCCGATCAGCACGTCGTAATTCACTAGTTGCCATCATAAATGGGGTAACTCTTAATCCTTCTTTGAATTGACGGAATTGTCCTAGGTAAATGGCAGGGAAAGACAGCTCTTCAGCATGATCATCAAATATGATGCATAGAGGAACATTTTTCTCTGCTGGAGCGATACAAAGACATTGGTCATCATGCCAGACTAAAGTCTGCTGTTGAGCTACCAAGCTGTCTTCAATTGGTACAGCTTCTGACATGTGGTCATGGGGTATGTTAGTGGTAATGTCATTTGTGAAAAACTCATTATCAACTGTGACGTCATACAAGCGATAAAGTGGTGTTGCAATGAGATAAGATAACCATTGTTTCACAACACTTTTCTTCACCAGTCCCCTTAAGTAACTGGATTTATGTATGGTTTTTCGCTGGATGTGAACATTGATACAGTAGTCATCATCCAATGAGCGTGGTAAACATTTAACCATTGTGTTAACAGATACAGGAACATTTATAATTTGACCAAATATACCATTCTGCCCATGTGCATGCCTGAGACGTCGTATTTGCATGAATGGTATCCTTGGGGAAATAAAACGTTCCGTGATGAGATCCAATGTAGGTAAATGACGGGGTAGTGGTGGATAACAAAATCCATTAGATTTTGCAAGAACAGGTATTGATTTCTTTATTAATGATGAATAGCATGTACCACAAACAAGGACAGATTGTGGGGATTCATTTCCAATGAGGTCATGTATGATAGCATGGGCCACAGCAGGAGGATGTTTGAGGTCATTTGTGTACCATAAGCGGTCACAAATGGAACAAACCGCACCAAATTCACGTTGCACAAAAGTGTTTGCGAAGTGCTGGTGGGCAGGTTGATGTTGTTGGAAGTTGAGATATAGTAAATGTGGATTAACATTTCCTGTGTTTCTTGAGCGTTTTATTGGTGGGGAAGAATGCAAAGGCTGAGGATTGCGGCCTTTTCTACTAGCTTTATATTCTCTTAACCATTCAGCTGCAGTTTTAGTGGGGGGTTTCTGTACAAAATGAAAGTGTTGCTGTATACATGTCACACATATGAGAAGGCAGTTAATGTATACATACAAAGGTTGGTGTGTGTTGTTCGTCAGGTACTTGTAAGTTTAACGCAGTTGTACAGGGCAGTAAAGGTCCACTTATGGGCCGTTGATGTGGTGAAGTTGTGGATTGCTCATTCAATTTTGTTGGGGATTGTAGATTAATTCCACTTGTGGATGGTGTATGAAGTGCACTTGTAGATGGTGGATGTAATGCAGTTGGGCATAGTGGATGGAGTTGACCTGTTGTTCGTTTGATTATGTTTGTGGATGGTCGACTTGGGCCACTGGTAGACGGCTGATGGAGTGGACCTAAGAATGGTTGATGAAGAGCATTAGTGGATGGTGCATGGAACTTGTTGATGGTTGATTGTGGATGAAGTCCACTTGTGGATGGTCTATCAAGAGCACTTGTGAATGGTGTATTTGATGCAGTTGAGTATATTCGATGGAGTGTACCAGTTGATGTTGGTTTGATTATATTTGTGGATGGTCGACTTATGCCACTGGTAGACGGTTGATGGAGTGGACCTGAGAGTGGTTGATGAAGGGCAGTAGTGGATGGTGCATGGAACTTGGTTTTAGTGGGTTGTGGATGAAGTCCACTTGTGGATGGTCTATGAAGAGCACTTGTGAATGGTGGACTTGATGCAGTTGTGCATATTCGATGGAGTGGGCCTGTTGATGTTTGTTTGATGATATTTGTGGATGGTCGACCTATGCCACTGGTAGATGGTTGATGGAGTGGACCGGAGAATGGTTGATGAAGGGCTGTAGTGGATGGTGCATGGAACTTGGTTTGGGTGGATTGTGGATTAAGTCCACTTGTAGATGGTCTATCAAGTGCACTTGTGGATGGTCGTTGTGATGCAGTTTGGCATTGTGGTTGGACTGCACTTGTTGATGTTGCTTGGATCATGTGTGTAGATGGTTTACTTAGGTGTGTAGTAGACGGCTGATGTAGAGGATCTGAGAATGGTTGAGGAAGGGCAGTAGTGGATGGTGGACTCAGTGCACAGGGATGATGTTGATTGAGCGCAGTTATCGACAATTGACTGCGTCCACTTATGGCTGGTCGGATTACCTCATCCGTGCGTACTTGCCGTTGTTGACAGTAGTGTTGCGTCTGAGGTACTGTGTCAGTGTGTAGAGTAGCATTTGAAGATGTATGAGCTTTGAGACGGTCTCTGTAAGCTTTGCTGCGTTGAGTGGCAGTTTGAGGTGGATGTTTCTATAAGAATTTATCGTTCACAAAGTGTTTGTAAACGACATGTAAACAGTGAAAGATGATATAAACTTGCAATATAAGAGATCGCAGCTTTTTTACGTTCCCGGTAAGCCTTGCAGCGTTCTGCTGGGGTCTTGACTGTGTGTTTCTGTAAGAAAGGCAATGGGAGGTGATTGTAATACAAAGAAAAGGAATGTTAAGTGCAATATGAACTAACCAATTGTGCAGGTGACTGCACTTCGGTGTTGCATGGGAGTACTATTTCGGCAATTTGGGCATGTAATGCAGACAAGGAAGTTGTTGTAGTAGGAGTATGGTGTGGTGCAATTGATAGGTGTGCGGAACCCTGACAACACAGAATGAATGGTATGAAGGCATTGATGATTAAATACAATGTGTTAATATAAATGGAGTTCATGGTTGAACTTACTAGGAGTGCAGCATTTGGTACGTTAACTGTAAATGGATGAACTTCACGGTCCGGTGGTTGATGACAGGTGTCAATAGTGGTATGGTGTTGTTCAGGTGTGGTAGTGAAGTGTGCCATGTGAGCAATATCATGTGAGATGGATGAATGACGCAAAAGGAAATGGGTGTTGAAATATACTCGTACAATACTGGAAAAAGCCTTTAAAATGACATATTAAACAAATTAAAAATACAGTTTAAGTAAAAGGGTCAACAAACTTCAGTTGTTAAGCATATGACTTGTTATACTTACAACCAAATAATTGTAAGTATGACTTAGAATTGGTGACAGCGACATGGAAAAGAGGCGGAGGCGTATGTCGTTCGATGATGGAGTGTGACGTGTGGGATTCATAGTTTAAGTTGGCGAAGGTGTAAGCGGCATTAGTGCATTGAAATGACCTGTGACCGAATAGTATTTCGAAGGAGGGTATGTAACGGAAGTGTTGCTGCAGACGCCGTGTTAAGGTATAGGGAAGGGGCATGTTGTGTTGGGCGTGGCTTGATTGTTAACGGTTTCACTCGCCAGTAAAGATGTTTAATATGACAAAACATTTTTGGAGACCTGTAAAGCAACAGGTTGCATTTTGGAGCTTGCACGTTGTGCACTTCTGCACATCGCATAAGAAATGAAAGGTACAAGTTGACAACGAAAAGTGTTTAATGCAATTTGCAATAATCAGTTTGAGGTTGTTCAAAATGAGTTGTATATCGCTCCCAAACGTCGTTTCTCCTTGTGATACTTTTCAAGGACTTCGTAGAATTGAGGCAACGCTCCATCGACAGAGCCTTTGACTTCGTTGTACGAATAGCTGAGTAAGTATATGTAAACATGTTATATGGTACTGCATTAAAACATATAGTGCACAAGTAAAAAGCTAACGTTTTGCAGTTGGTAAGCTGCGCAACAATTCTGTTTTTAATTGCATCCAGTTCCGTTTCCAAACGAGCAATTTTCCCTCTTTTTCTATCAGCAATGTGTGGTTGGTAGGGCGACGGTCGGCTGCTACGGTAATGATGGTTTTTCCTCCTGTGTCCTCGGTCTTTTCTGGTATTATAATAACCAGTTGCAGGATGAGTTTTGTGCTCCTAGTGTTGTTGAACTTGTCGGGCAGGAATGTTGCAGTTCAAGACTGAAAGTGACATTATAAACAAGGACCCAGAGATGATAATGTAGATATGACAAAGGAGTACACCCATGGGCGTCAGTAATTATTTAAGACATGAACAACGGCAATGCTGCTGACCTTCAAGTGTTGTTTGTGGTAATACGTTTGTATGTGCAGTGAAGGGCTTGATTGCTTCATCTCTGAGAGTGTTGGACACTTTTGTGTATGTAAAGAAATGATGTTGCATTGAAACTTAAATTGCTTGAAGTAGGAAGTATTGAGTAATGAGAAAGTGTACCTGAAGGTGTTTCATGCACTTTGATGATTGTTGTGTCCTGTGTAATGTCACAGACTTGAAGGGCATGTGCAATCCCATCATCGGTATGACTTGGGCTGGTGTCCACTATTCCATCAACAAATGAGGTGCATATAATTGTTTCAAAGAATTGGGTATTGGAAATGTACACAACGGGTTTATGTCACCCAAATGACAGTTGTTATAAAACACAGCAGATTTGTTATCATGCACAGCACATTTGGTATGGTGCACAGTGCATTTGTTATGGTCCGCATGTTTTGTGGTGGTTATTGGATGTGGATCATAACCGTTGTTGTGGAACATGATATTTCAGCATATCACTTGATGTGGTTATTTGATGTGGACCACAACACATGCATTGGGATGTAGTTACAGTTGTAGTTACAATGGTAGTAATATTTGTAGTAACATTTTTAATAACATTTGTAACTGAAATTGCAGTTATATTTCTAGTTCCATGTGTGGTTGCATTTGTAGTTCCATTTGTTGTGCCATTTATAGGTCCATTTGTATTTCCATGTATAGGGCCATGTGTAGTTCCATTTGTAATTCCATTTGTAGTTCCATTTGTAGTGCCATGTAGGTATAGGTCAATTTGCATTTCCATGTGTAGTTCAATTTGTAGTGCCATGTGTAGTTCCATTTGTAATTGCATTTGTAGTTCTATGTGTAGTTACATGTGTTTTCCCATATATAGGTGCACCTGTAACTACAATTCTAGTAACATTTGTAACTGAAATTGTAGTTTCATTTGTAGTAAAATGTGTAGTTGGATTTGTAAATGCATTTTCCATGTATAGGTGCATGTGTTATTGCAATGGTAGTTCCATTTGTAGTTCCATTTGTAACATCAATTGCAGGGGTGTGACGGGGGGTAGTCAAATTTTTAACATTTTTTCACATTTTCAAAACCATTTTTGTCACAAAATTCACAACATAAATTTAAACAAATTTCACAACATAAATTTAAAAAAAATCACAATTTTCACAACATACATTTTAAAAATTCACAATTTTCACAACTGAAAAACAATTAATAATTTGCTTGGTAGACATATTTTTATAATTAAGCTGGAAAGCTAGGGTGCTTTATATATAATTCAAAGTAAGATCAGTTTTCCCTGCTTAAATACTAAAAATGCACATTATTGTGATGAAACATCATACAATGATTACCTAAAGCATAGTGATATATAGAACTTTTTCATTGTTTGTGTTTCATTGAATGCCTATATCTTTGCAGTATTTGTGTTAGGAACCTATTCCAAATTACGAAGTTCAAGTGCACCATTTTTTAATATGTCTCATCCTTTCTATTGGTGAGACTGCACGAGTTACAATGTGTTTTTACCTGTGTTATCAGTCAATAATTCAAAAACGCATATAAAACTAATAGGATGTTAAAAATTGAAGAAACTTAGTACTTATGCTAAATGCATGTTGCATTTCAAATTTGTAATTTAAACTAGGATTCTTATGGGAAGCGTTGCAAAGAGACATTAAATGACCTTGAAAAACTTTAAAAAGGTCAGCGAAAGTTGGTTTACAGTATTCTTTGAGACCCACATACACAAAAAATGAAAAACTTGTTATTTAAGCCTGTCGAAATTAATAGTGTTGGACATCAATGAATCAGCCTGTATATTGTCTAAAATATTGCATGAGAAAAACATTAAGTAACTATTAATTAATCTTAATTTTTATTTGATGAAAGTGCCATAACATATAGGAACTGGCCAGCTATAATTCAGAGATTTATGCCTAGCACATTTTAACCTAGAGTAGGTCATTAAACCAATGTGGAGAGCAATTCACTGTATACAGTATGAAATGTACAAATTTTTACCATGTTGAGGAATCGATTTATGGGACGATAAAACAGTACTGCTCAAAAGTCAGAAGTTACATCGTCATTACTGGCAATGCTAATACAACCAATACTCTGGTGGCACCATTGTCCCAATCTTTTATAGACATTATTTTTCTTAGGGCCAAGAAACAATTTCACAAGCTAGACCATAATTTTAAACAGGTCTTTAATTTACAAGCTAAACGTTCTCTTACTGAACATTTGACATTACAACAGCTTCGGATTTTTTTTTAAAGTGACCAATAATTTCTATATATTGTATATAATGTCAAAAGCATAAATAAATTTAACTTTCTATTCTGTGTAGCTATAAAAATCAGGAAATGCAGTATCATGGTCCAAAATATAAGGTATTCCAGGAATTTTTCAACCATTTCAGGAAATTCAGGAATATCAGGTAGAGTTTGAGCCCTGTAAATGTTATTCAATCCATAATTTGCATGTACTTCTTATTACAACATAATTTAGAATTCTACTTGGTCAGATTATTAAGACTAGATCAAAACCCTCTTTAATATTGCATTATTTCAGTAGCAACATTTCATAATCATTACTTTACATGAAAACCACAAATCAAACTTAGTAAACACACATAGCCCTATCAAAGCATTTTCAACAAAATTAAGAATGCCATTCAACAGAGAATGAAGTAACATTATTATTACATTATTAATTTGGGAGGTGTAAAAACAATTTATTATTCTATTTTTCAAATTTTGAACATGTGTTTTAAAAATTTAACATTTATCACATTGGTTCACACGATTTTAGAGCAGGTCAAATTTTCAAATTTTTTCACATTTTCACATCGTGTCACACCCCTGCAATTGTAGTTCAATTTGTAGTAAAATTGGTAGTTGCATGTGTAGTACCTTCCATCGGTAGCTGAATGTGTAGTACCTTCCATCGGTAGCTGAATGTGTAGTTGCATTTGTAATGTGTAAGTGTAGTTGCATGTGTAGTTACATGTGTTATTGCATTTGTAACTGCAATTATAGTAACATTCGTGGCTGCAATGGTAGTTGCATTTGTAACTGAAATTGTAGTTTGATTTGTAGTAAAATGTGTAGTTCCATTTGTAAATGTATTTGTAGTTCCATCTGTAGTTCCATATCTTTTGCTGCATATGTAATTGCAATGGTAACTGCAATTCAGGCAACTTGTGTAGTTCCATTTGTAGTTCAACTTGTAGTTCGATTTGTACTTCCATGTCTATTTTCATTTGTAGTTCCGTTTATATTTCCATTTGCCGTTCCATTGGTCGTTGCATTTGCAGTCCCGTTTGTCGTTCCATTAGTCGTTGCATTTGCAGTCCCGTTTGTCGTTCCAGTTGTCGTTGCATGTATAGGTTCGTTTGTGGTTCCATTCGTAGTTTAATTGTTAGGTACATTAGTTGGTAGCATTTGTAGGCGAATGTGTGGCTACATTTTGTAGGTGCATTTGTTTGTAAAATTTGTAGTCCCATTTTCTGCTAAAATGTGTAATAGAATTTGTGCCTGCGATGTGTATTTACATGTGCTCCTGCAAATTGTAGTAAATTGTGTTCCAGCACTGTATCGTTGCATTTATTTGTACAATTTGTAGTTACATTTGTTCCAACAATTTGTAGGTACAGTCAAACCTCCTTTTAACAAAACTCCTTTTAAAGAAAAGACCGGTGTAACGAAGTTTTCTATGAATTTGGTTGACCACCATGTTATATTGGTACCATATAACGAATTGTTTATAACAAAATTTTCTTTGTAAAGAAGTAATTTTAGTACACCAACTTTCAAAGATATTGTTTACTCCGAAATGTAAGGTAAATGTCCACTGTCCTTTTGAGATTTATTGGAAAAGGGGATATGGGATTTAGTTAAATCTGTCTAGTCAATTTTATAATGTAATAATAAATGCAATTAATGAGAGAAAATGTTGGTTTTGATTGTTCTATTTGATATGTCATTTGTGATAGGTACAACATCGTCATAAACATAACAGCAATATACAGCACCTAGTGCATAGGCCTTGCAGCACAGAAAAATTACATAAAAATGGTTACTATAACGAATTTTCGTTAAAAAGACCTGTTGCATATAACAAAACCTTGATATAGAGAAGAAATTGTACGGTCCCCGCATATTGGTTATAAATAGGTTTGACTGTACATTTGTAACTACAATTTGTGATGTGTAGTTACATTTGTTAGTTACATGTGCTAGTTAATGGTGTTGAAATACTTGCATGGAACCCCAGCTGTCCAGTCGAGCTGGGCGTGGTCAGCTCAGCCAATCGGAAGCATAATTGAAAAGCAGTAAGGCGCCAAATGTGTGTGGCGTTAATTTCTTCGGGTTTTCGTTTCTATTAACAGTTCCAGCTGGTAATTATACATACATTATGTTTATGATTACATTTTAACATAACTAGGCTAATGATATTATAATTTGCAGATGTGGCGCATCTGAAGTTATACGTACTAAGAGTGGATGGTTAATGGTAGTTGTGTGGCAATCAACAGCAGCAGGTGATTAAAATGATACCTAAATTTTCATGTAGACATATGATAATATAATAATTATATTATAATTTTGATATGTTGTGATATTTTTTGTATTTTGTGATAATTTGTGATATTTTATTGTGATTATTTAGGATTTGATATTTTGTGATAATTTAATAATTTGATATTGTGTGATAATGTGATAATGTGTAATCAAGGATTTTGCTGTAATGTTGCAAATGCAATAATACGGTTACTATATCTTGGTTATATCTAGCTACGTACGAATAACCATCCACACATGGTATAACTTCAGATTCGCCACATCTGCAAATTGTAATATAATTAGCTTAGTTACGTTAAAACTTAATCATAAAAATAATATAGGTATAATTACCAGCTGGAACTGTTGATAGAAACGAAAACACGATGAAATTAACACCAAACAAATTTGGTGCCTTATGACAATTCGATTATGCTTCCGATTGGTTGAGCTAACCACGCCCAGCTCAACTAGAGAGCTGGGGTTGCATGCAAGTTCGTGACTTAAACCACCTTGCTTAAACATTGGATATCTATATATGTATACATATGTATGTATGTACTACTGACTGTTGGAAATGTTGGTTGCACAGCAGTTGTTGAATGGAATGTAGAAGGGTACGGCAGGTTGATACACCTAAAAAGCAAAGAAATTGTGACAATGTAAAATTGAATAAGTTTGTAAGCGATGGTTTGTAAGGTATAGAAATAGGGCAACAGAAAATGTGTTGGGAATGGTGAAGGGTGGTGATAAATGCAAAAGTACCGGCAAAACCACGCCCACTTGCCGGTGGGTAACCAATGGTACGCAAGGATCAGAACCAGTCGGCTGCTGTATGCCGGTGCAGTAGACAGTACGTTGAACGTTCTTTTATAACGAGTAAATACGGAATAAATGCCAGATTGGAAAGTAAATAGAAGGTGATGTGTGAAGTGAAGATATCTCATGTCAATTACTGCCGTTTTGTGCCATAAAATAGTGAAAACCGAATATGTTATGGCACAAAACAGAAGGTTTTTTGTAGCTAGGGAATGAAATGTGTGGACACGAAAAATAAATTTTTACACAATAAATACCATGAAAACAGATTCCTAACTTGAGGTAACATTGGAAGAAAGGTGTGTTATGTTGTACTGACGATTTTGTATTTATTTCGAGCCGAAAACATGCAAAAATGAGCAGCAGAAGAACGAAACTTGCAGCGCAACGTATTGCCCTGCAATATAGCCAATGGCGTTAGCACTGAAGTGTTGCGCGGCGATTTATCGCATGCAAGATAGTTGAACACCGTGCCGATCGTAAATTTGGAACTCGTAAGTTCGCTAAAATCCGGATACATTTAATGTTTTGAAGTTGTGTGACCAATAACGAAGTTGGATTGCAACTGATTTCTCATGGATTGGTCATTTTTGGCACGATTTGCGAGAATACGGAGGAAGAGAACGAAAAGTACTGAAACCGCGGAAAACTGGCAACAGGGTTCGGCTGAGCATTATAAAAAATTTGTTTGCAAAGGACGAGAGAATTAAAAGTGTTTGAAACTGGGAAAAGTATAGAAAAAAGGATTGTGGAACGTACTTACTGTGAGCAAGTCCTGACGGAGCCGTCCTGTGAAGTTGTAATGACGGCGACGGGGTCGGAGGGGTCAGAGGTGGGTGTGGCTGAGGCGAAGCAGTGCTGTGATTGGAGGATTGAAGTGGTGTGAGCGAGAGGTGAGCGGTATTGGTACTTTGGAATCGGCTGGCGACGAATGGGGTTTGGAAGGAGGGGAATGCAACGGAAGTGTCGCCGGAAATGTCATGTTACGGTATAGGAAAGGGGCGGGTGATGTTGGGCGCGGCTTCGGTTTTGCTGGATTTTTACCCCCAGTAAAGATGTTTCACATC